>JAFDJA010000079.1 GCA_019307745.1 Deltaproteobacteria bacterium
TTGGATTGTTGTATTAATAAGGAGGGTAATTACTCCTTCAATAACAATATCATCACCAAAATCAGGGCCGAGTATCTCTGCATTTACTACCGCACCTGCAATACCCTGTTCAGTAAAAAGAAATTCAAAATCAGCATCCTGAATCCCAATAACCCTTGTTATCCCGGCCTTTAATTCAAAGTCCAGGTTCTCACCAGCAACAGTCACATCTGAGCCATTCAATTCAAAAAGAAATCTGTCTGCCGTGAGGCTGTTATCAAATACAGTAATACTACCAGAAAGTATCTCCACCTGAACAAAGAAGCTGTCCGCTTCAGCAGAGTCTATGGTTATTAATTCATTTTCTATGGTAAATGTTCGGGAGCTAGTTGTTGTATTAATAAGGACAGAAAATGTTCCTTGTAAAGTTATATCTTCTAAATCCGGGCCAAGAACTGTGGCATTAGTTACAGCTCCGGCAACACCGGCTGAAGTAAATGCAAATTCAAAGTCAGCATCCTGAATGGATATGATCCTTGTACTGCCAGCATTAAATATAAGACCAAGATTTTCTCCTGAAACAGTTACATCTGAACCACTCTTTTCCAAAATAAACCTATCAGCGGTGAGACTGTTTCCTGATATCGCAAGTGTGGCAGGGCTAGATTCAGTCAGTTGAGTTATCTCCACACGAAAATAAGAACTGTTTGCTTCAGCTGCTGCAACCAGGACCTCATCACCGCCAATATCATCAAACACATGGGTGGAAGTGGTAGTGTTGACCATTAGAGATACAGAACCAGTAAGGGTAATACCTGTTAAGTCAGGGCCATTAAAAGAAGCTATATTTATAGCACCAGCAAAACCATCTGATGAAAAAATAAACCCAAAGTCTGCATCTAAAATTTCCAGCATCCTGGTACTACCTGCTGCTAAGGTAAAAGAGATACCAGTTCCTGTTAAGCTTACTTGCGTTCCACTCTTTTCTAGGATGAATCTTTCGGCTGTAACACTGTTTTCCAAAATCTCAAGAGTGGCTAGGGTCCCATGGCTGCTATCCTCAGTTATTTCAACCCTGAAATATGCACTGTTGGCCTCAGCTGCATCAATTATAACTTGCTCTCCCCCAATATCATCAAACTGTTGAGAGGAGGTGATGGAGTTAAAGGCAATTGAGATCACGCCACTGAAACTGACAAAATCAAAATCAGGACCTGTTATAACTGCATTATTAACAACACCTGCAAATCCATCAGGGGTAAACCTGAATCCAAAAGAGGCATCCTGAATTTCTAAAATTCTAGTAATCCCAGCTTTTAAGAGAAAATCCAGATTCTCACCCACTACATCCACTTGAGAATTGACCTTCTCAAATACAAGCCTGTCTGCTGTAAGGCTGTTGCCCATAACATTGAACACAGCACTTGCTACTTCTACTTTCAAATAAAAGCTGTCAGCATCTGCTGCTGAAACTGTTATTTCCTGCTCACCCACGACAATGGCTTGTTCATCCTGAGTTGTATTTACAAATAAACTTATGGTCCCTGAAATAGTAACTTCTCCACCAAGATCAGGACCAAGCAGTTCTGCATATGTAACTGCACCAAGAATTCCCTCTGAAGAAAGACTAAAGGCAAAATCAGCACGATTAAGACCAATAATTCTTTTATTATCTACTTGAAAAAGAAAGCTTAGGTTTTGACCTGAAACATCAACAACAGTTGAATCTCCACTGCTTACCTGCAAAATAAATTCATCTGCTGTAAGGTCAAAAGTGCTCATTATTGTAAGAGTAGCATTTGTGACACTTATTCTTACAAATGAGCCAGCCTCCAAATTTATATTAATGTTTGAATTATCTATAGTTACCGTCTCATTGATTGCAATACCAGTAGAATTAATTTCAAGACTGACAGTTCCTTGCAGATCAACTTCTGAGCCGGGAATTGCCACATCAGCGCTGCATGCTCCTGCAATTCCATTTGAGTTCAGGATAAATACACCACTTCCATTACTAAGCTGCACAAGATCAGTAGCAAGATTCATTGTCACCAGATCAAATGCTATTGTTACTATTGTTTCATTGTCAGATGTTGTTTTCTGTTCAAGGACAAAATCACCTGTCATAGTCTGGGCAGATACTGTGAGATTAATCTGTGTTGCTTCTACTCTGAAATAAGGACCAGCAGGAAGAACTTCTGAACCGGCTCCGGGTAATGTCACCTGTGTGCTGCTTGTATTAATTGAAATATCAAAATTAGAACCAAAACTAACAGAAGAGGACACATCCAATGCAACTGAAGCACTGATCTTTGCTGCAAAACCGCTGCTATTTATTAGAATAGTACTGCTGCCTGAAAGCTCAGCAAGACCATCTCCCAAACTAAGAGAGATATTAGTGGCGTCCAGTATTATATCACTATTGTCTTTACTAAAACCAAAACTCTCCACAGAGAGGGTTTGTCCAAGGATATCTATTTCAAGATTACTTCCCTCGAAACCTGTCTCTCCATTAGCTATAGTCTTTGAATCCCCATCTGGTCCAGGCATAGTCACTGAACCCTCTGAGCCAGTATTATTAAATTGAATTACAGCACTTCCTGAAAATGATACTTCAGGAACTCCCAAAAGCATCAGCTCACCAGACGCATATAAAAGATATTGACCATCTGCTGGATTTGATAATCCAAAAGAGGCATCTTTAAGAAGTATTCCCTGAGCACTTGGATTAACAGATCCGTCATCAAATATGCCAGGGCCATCACCAAGGAAAATACTTGCATTTGCTGCAGAAAGAGTGCCTCCTATTGCAAGACTGAAATCCCCTTCTATCACTACAAAATCACCAATGGTAATTCTGCCACTGCCAAAGAACTCAAACACATCACCATCAGAGCTTTCAAAAGCTATATTAAATGAAACACCGTCCACGACAATTGTTTCATCAATAGCTCCACCTGTTGTATTAATTCTGAGTCCAAGATGGGCGCTCACTCCCGTGGCTTGTAGATTGCCAGATACAACTCCAGCAATTCCTCTATTAGTGATCACTACAGCACCACTGCCGTTTTCAAGAGTATCGCTTCCTAAGGTAATTCCTACATCTGAGGCAGCCAATCTAGTAACCAAAGATCCATCTTCCCTGGTGCTCTGGTCAAAAGAAAGACTGCCATGCATTGTATTTCCTGCAATAGTTGCATCAACATCAGAAATATTAACTTTTAAGTATGGTCCGGCCGGTAGATCAGGATCATCTGCTTTCAGGCCCAGTTCAACCGGGTCAGAACCTGTATTGATTTCAACTTCAACAACAGATGCGCTGAGAGAAAACTCTGAGATATCCAGGGCCACTGTCCCCTGCAGTATTCCGGCAATACCGTCTGCAGTAATATTCAGCGAACCAACTGTGATTGTAACAGTCACAAAATCAGTGGTTCCATCGCTAAAAACAAGTGAAACCTGAGAAAGAGAAACAGTTATTTCATCACTGCTCATCTCAAAGAGAAAAACACCTCCAAGGGTCTGGTCTGTTACAGCAAGACCGCCGTCTAACTCAATTTTAAAATATGGCCCGGCAATTGACAGGTATGAAGACACATCTTGTCCTGCTATATTAGTTACAGCAGTGTCAGTCGTATTGATTATAATTTTGATACTCCCTGTTAAAGAAATAGCCTCTATACCGGAAGCAAAACTTTCAACAAGGGAAAGGTCCAGAAGTGCAGCAATACCTGTTTCATTAATAAGCATTGCACCGGTCCCAGCAATTTCTGCAATACACTGTTCTCCGGCTTTCAGCTCCATTTTGGTAATAACTGCGGTTATTGCGATATCATTACTGCTCTTTTCAAAAACAAAAGCACCTTCGAGAGCCTGGTCAAGGACAGTGATACTTCCTTCAAGCTCAATTCGCAGATAGATATCTGACTCATCTGATGCCCCAAGGATTTCAGGAAGAGTTTCTCCTGCGATGGCAGTAACAGTTGTGCCGGTTGTATTTAACTGGAGTTGAAAGCTTCCGGATATTGTCAGGTCGCTGATCTCATTTGAAGAACCTGTTGTTACTGTGAGGTCAATAAGAGTGGCTATGCCGTTCTCATTTATGAGCATTGAACCGCTTCCCTCAAGTTCAACAAGGGAGCTTCCGCCGGCAGTCAATTCAAGGCTTTCAATAACAGCAGCAACGGAAATTGTAGTGCCGTTCTTCTCAAATATAAAAAATCCGTCAAAAGTCTGGCCATAGGCGGTAAGGATACCGTCCATTTCAATACGGAAATACTTATCGCCATTCTCATTAACTGTGAGTACATCATCCCCTGTAAGCGTTACAGCACCTATTTGGGAGATTGTTTCACCTGTAGTGTTAATCTTAAGTTGGAAGGTGCCAGACAAAGATACATTATCAATGGCAGAACCAGTGTCAATGGCCAGATCAATAAGTGCGGCTATTCCATCTTCACCAACCTGTATTGTTCCTGTGGTGATGGAAAATGTGATGAGATTTTTTTCTGTGTCACTTGTACCTGCCTTCAGTTCAAGACTTGCTGATGTGGCCGTGGCAAAGATCTTTCCATCATCCAGACCAAAGGCAAAACTTCCAGATAATGTCTGCCCAAGTATTTCCCATGAACCTGAAATGTCTGCTGATTCTGATTTCCCAGCTAAAAATGAACCCAATGCACTTTTCTCAGTGTCATCATTTGTACTTATATCCAGATTGTCCTGGGGTTTAACAACCTCAAGTATTAATCTATCTAATTCAAAAACAGGTTTTAAATAATAAAGTAACGTATTATCTGTATCATAGATCCCAAGGCCATCATAATTCGTGAAATCACCAGCAACAGAATAATATGACATTATCTCAAATGTCTGACCAGCAGTTGGAGTAAAATCGTTTCCGATGACAACGGTGAGTGACGCGCCATCAGAGATAGTAAATGCCCCGTTTATTTCATAATAGTCATAATAATCGCCTGTGTGATCTTCCAGCGTAGCCTGATTTTCACCCCAGATTTCAATTTCAATGGTACCTGATTCAGTATAATCCCCGTCAATGGTGACTTTTCCTGGTGAATTACCAGGGCTGACTAATCCATAATTAGTAACATCACCTACAATAGTACCGCATCCGGAAAGAATATCATCCTCTCCAAGGACAAGGGATTCATCAAGGATAAGTGGTGTATCTGGGATTAAATGGATCTGGTTTGAATTAGGAATGGATAAAGGGATTTGCGCTGATGAGGGATCTTCAATGGTGCAAGGCGGATCAAGACCGCTGGAAAAATAATCAAATACCGCCTTATAGATTACAGTCTCAGGAAACCCACCCAAACCGGGTATCAGGTCAACAACAGATTCCTTTATCAAGGGGAGAGATAATTCATGCTCGCTAGCTCCTTCAACCATATAACCGAAGCCTGCCAGATACATAAGCGTATCTGAAACAGCAATATTATCTGTGCTGCTAACAAGGTCATTATGGTCTGAGAGGTTCTGATCCGAAATCTGAAGACTGGATTCCACATTGGAATCCGACTGTTGAATATTTATGACAGCAAGATGATTAAGATTAGATGCGTGCCTTAATCTATTAATAAGATTTGAGAATATCACGGCCGCATTTTCAGCATAAAGGCCATCAAGGCCTGATCCACTGTCAATGGCAGTGTAGACAAGCTCAATACCGGAACTGCTGATCTTCATAACAAAGGTCCCGCCAAATCTTTTAAAAAACAGATCACTATTCCGAGAAGTGGATGAGCTGTCAAAAGCTGTTGTGTCGTCTGATGGGCGCTGGATAATGTATGAATAAGAAAGATCATCTACAGTCCCATTCAGGATCTGCCCAGTACCGTCAAATTCATGAAAAAGATTGAGTAAAAAATCAAAGGGTGAGGAAGCAGGACTCTGGTCATCAAGCTCTTCTGTTTCTGACACACTGATGACATCACCTCTTTCCAGCTCATAACTGCTGTCAAAAGAGGTTGTATGATCCAGGGTAGTTCCCAGGTGTAGATATAAGCTCAGGCCATTGCTGTCAGTATTATCTTCCAGGGGGATGGCCCCATCATCTCTATTGATGGAATATTCTGTACTGCCTGTCCCTAGAATGCTGAATCCTGAGCCTGCGGCAGAATAACCATACATAGCGGAAACAGATCTAATCCAGTTGCCAACCTCCACAAAGGCGTCAATATCTATTATACTTTGGATATCGCTTTGTTCCAGTTGGGATGCACTGATCCTGTTGCCGGCAGAAAGCTCTTCCGGTCTGATAGAAAGACTTACTTCAAAATGCAGGTCCTCAGTCAGGTCCGGGGTAATCCCTTTTATCGCAGCATCAATAGAAATATCAAGATCAATGGACTGGACAAAAAACGGCTTTTGATTATCCAGGTCAAGACCGAAAACTATTCCCAGAGCGATTTCAGCAACATAATCAATATCAGTGCCTATGGAGCTGTTGTCTGTATATATTGATCCTGGTACAAAATCAAGACGCAGTTCACCGCTCTGATCTAAGGTAACATACAGTTCAAACCTGATCTCGTTTGTATCTGCGTCATACCTGCCAGTTATATTGGCACTGCTGTCTTCTGATGAGAATGCATCTTCAATTGCTGTGATAAGCCCCTGGATGTCAGGAGGATCAAGACCATTATAAAAATAGTCATAAACCGATTGGTAGATATGAGTATCAAACAGATCATATATACCTAAACTCAGTTGAAGCTCAGATCCATCAGGCATATAAAGATTGATTGCCTCTATGCCCGATTCTTCCAACCTGGCAACAAAATCTGCGATCTCTTCAAGCCCGTCAATTATTGCCTCAGAGTCTTCATTATTTATCACGTAATCTG
This sequence comes from Deltaproteobacteria bacterium, assembly GCA_019307745.1. Taxonomy (GTDB): domain Bacteria; phylum Desulfobacterota; class DSM-4660; order Desulfatiglandales; family HGW-15; genus JAFDJA01. The sequence continues at coordinate 6,849 of JAFDJA010000079.1, forward strand.
AATCAGGATTAATTGTGGAAGCTAGTTCCAGTTCTGACATGCCTGAAAAGATGTCATCTGTTTCTTCGGAAGGATCATACCCTGAAATAGCCTGGTCAAGTCCACTCGAATTTTCCTGTTCGACTGAAAGCAGAATCCCCTCAACTGCCATGTCCTGAATACTGTTATCAGTATCCTGGACAAAATCAGCTCCCGCTATGCCAAGGACCGGATCAACAGAGAGCAGAATCCTTGGCTCAAGGTTTTCCAGTTCAAAAAGATTTTTGTTTTCAGACTTTTTCATTCAGATATTTTTAAAAATAATTTTTCATTACAGAGTCCATAGTAAACCCTGGCACAAATAACATATCAAAAGCATCTTGATATTTATAACTTACATGAAAAATATATAGATTTTATAAAGGGAAAAAAAGAAATGCGTAAAACAGGTGTAGATGAAGATCAGAATAGTATAGGTATATGACACATAATTATTACCTTGTACCTAGATCGATCAGGAACCCCAATGCATTAAACACTTTTTCCTTCAATAATCAAGCACTTAGTTCAATATGGCACAAAAAAAACAGTTAAACACCTTTTATATATGTAATGATAATCAATAGCCTTATTTTTCTGAAGTGTCAAGAATCTTCGTCCACATCTCCTTTTATCTGCCAGTAAATAAACCGGATTAAAAGAATGATCCTGTTCCGGTAAATGACAGCGCCTCCTCCAGCCATGTATCCATGCGCAGGACATTTTTCCGCTGTTTATAGGCAAGACGCTGGGCGCTTCTCTGCGCATCAGTAAAAAACTTTTTTGTGAGCCATTCCGCACCAGGCCAATTTTTCGCTATTGCCGATCTCAAACGACCTTGCAATACCCCAGGTACGAATTTTTTAATCAACTCATCATCAACGCTTATGAACATTCTGCCACTTCCGGGATCTCCCTGTCTCGCACTCCTGCCAAAGAGCTGTCTGTCAATACGCCTTGATTCATGCTGTTCAGTTGCTATCACATGCAGCCCGCCTTTCTTAACTACCCTACTCTGCAGTTTGATATCCGTGCCCCTGCCAGCCATATTTGTGGAGATTGTAATTCTTCCCTCTTCTCCCGCTACACGTATAACTGCGGCCTCCTCTTCGTGCCTGACAGCATTAAGGAGATTATATTCCAGCCCCTGGGCAGAAAGAATTTCCGCCAGTCTCTCACTCGCTTTAACATTTCTGGTACCCACAAGCACCGGACGGCCCACATTATGGTGCTCTATTATTTCATTTTTTATTGCATCCCATTTTTTTTCAGCAGTTTCATATACCCTGGCAGGAAATTCTTTTCTTATACAGGGTCTGTTTGTAGGGATTTTCAAGACCGGGAGCCGGTATATCTGCCAGAATTCACCGGCAGCCTCCGCCCCTGTACCGGTCATTCCACTCAGTTTCCGGAAAAACCTGAAAAACTGCTGAAAACTCAACCTTGACAGAGTTTCACTGGGATTGGTCAACTCAAGGCTCTCCTTTGCCTCAACCGCCTGATGCAGGCCCTGACGCCAGGTCCTATTAGGCATAAGGCGCCCGGTAAACTCATCAACAATGACAATCTTTCCATCCTGAATCACATATTGCTCATTCCGCCGATAAAACTCCCTTGCAGTGAGGGCCTGTGTAATAAGCTCCTCTCTTCGTGATTGACTCTGCCATATCCCGGGAAGTTCACTGGAAAGCTCACTCATCTTTTCAAACGTGGCTTTTAAAAATATAATTTCCTGATATTTAAGGTCAACATGATAATGTTCTCCTTTTAAAAGCGAGTCAGCAAGTCTGCCGGCGATCAGGCTTGCCTCAACAAAGGGCATGTTCTCCTGTACCTGGGATATTATAAGAGGGGTTACAGCCTCATCGATCAGTACGCTGTCCGCCTCATCAACAATAGCCATATGAATGCCTCTCATAACCAGGCCTTCATTTCTGCTTCGGGCAGGGGAAAGCATATGCCTGATAAGCCTTCGGCATGGATGGCACAATGTGCCCATAATCAGACGATCCCTAAGAAAATCGGCAACCAGCTCTTTGCTTGTGGTATATACCACTCCTTTTTCATAGTTGACACGCCTTGCTGAAGAGTCCATGACACCTGTAACCGATCCGACACTTACTCCGCAGAATTCATAGAATGAACTCATACCAACAGCGTCACGATCCGCCAGATAGTCATTTACAGTAATAATATGGCACGGTCTGCCAGTCCACGCGGCCAGAATCGCAGGCAAACATGCGGTAAGGCTCTTGCCCTCTCCTGTAGCCATTTCAGCAAGATACCCGCTATGAAGGGCCAAAGCGCCAGCAATCTGAACAGGAAAAGGCCTTAATCCGAGGTTTCTGTAAGCAGCTTCAACAAGAGCAGCCATTGCCAGAGGAATAATCTCCTCATATCCTTTTTCCCCCCGTCTCACATGGGCCTTCATATCACTTAAGCTTGACCTGAGTTCCCTGTTTGAAACAATCCTTAATTTATCAGCTTCCCTGCTTATCCTGAAGGCATCATTTAAAAAGGACTTCAGCACGGCAGGACGTCTGAGATACGCTCCCAACATCCTATTCACAAATCCATCCAGTCCGGTATGGAGCTTTTCAGGCGCAGGGATATGCGTCCTTCTGAAATCCTTTGACGGCAAAATCATATCTGATATCTTTTTTGTAGAAGTCTTAAAAAACCCTGCCATAACTGAACAAGCAGGGGTTCATGATCCATGCTGAACCTTAACTTTCCGGCCCTTCCATGGAGAAAAAGGACATCAGAGTCAGGTATGACATCAGCATAAATTTGGAAAAAGGGTTCTGACGCCTGAAGACCCGTATCGTCTGATGCTGAGACCGCGACCTCTCCTCCCGCATACCAGCCAAGGGCGGCAGAGGGAAGTTTTTCATGCTGAAACGGAATAATCTGGAGGTTACCCGCTTTGATATTTATTCCTTCATGTCCATACAGCCTTACATCAACCCTGTTTATTCCCTCAGCAAAAAGGTTTGCCGCATCGTCCTGATTAACTACTGTTGAAAAACGAAATTTTCTATGGTCAACAATCTCCCCCAGCATGGCACCCTTGGGCACCCATGTCCCTTTCAGTTCAGAAGCAGGCGGGGCCATCCATATTCCATCCTGTCTTGCCCTTACAATAAGGTTTGCCTCCTGTTCTCCAAGATCCTCAAGCTTTTTTTCAATGGTCTCCAGACGACTCCTGAGGGGTTTAAGATCGGCTATCTCATCACTCCTTGCCTTCATAAGAAGAGCATGGACCTCATCTTTCTGGGCCTTTGCCCTTTTCAATTCTATTCCAAGCTCAGTATCACCTAGCTGAATCAAAGGCATTCCCAGGGTGACTTTACTTCCTGGCGCGACAAAAACTGATTTCACATATCCTGGAGCTTTATTCACCACCTGCACATAATTAACCGCCTCCAGTATTCCCGGCGCGCGGAATCTTTTTGGAAAGGGGCATACAGCGAGAAAAAAAACCAGAATCGCGGCAGCAGTAACAGATACACCTATGGCACGGAATCTGGTCTTTGCTATTCTCGGGCTGGCCGCAAGATACCTGACCAGTCTGTAGGGAGGCATTATTCCCCATGAAATAACACATATAACTGCCATGACCAACCCCGCAAGCAGAAACTTGTCTGCCACAAACAGGATGATGCCGGTAAAAACAACAATACGGTAGATTCCGCTCAATATGCTGAATACTGTGAGAAAGAAGGCCTCATTGCCTGTCTGTGCCGGACTGAAGGAATTCCTGCACCCGAACAGATATCTTTCCGCCAGGTGGCGCAGATGCTGCATAGCCCTTGTTGTAAGATTCGGGATATCAAGTAAATCTGAAAGGATATAGTATCCGTCAAAACGAAGCAGGGGATTCGCGTTAAAAAGAAGGGTGGATATTGACGCGATAAACATAATATTATAGGCAAGGCTGTGCAGTGTTCCGGCACCAGTATAGGCCCACACAAAGGTGGCAATACCGGCGGCAAAAATCTCCATTATCATGCCGGAAGCACCTACCAGGGCACGCTGCCAGCGGCTTCTGAAGGACCAGCTTGAAGTCGCGTCCATGTAGGGCAATGGCGTGAAAATCAACAGCATGACACCCATGGTGTGAACTTCTCCCCCGAACCTCCTGCATGTCATGGCATGGCCGAATTCATGGAGACTTTTTACAAGTACGACACCGATATACAGCAAAAAGAGATTGTCAGGGGCAAGTATGCCCTGAACCTGATGCACGGCCATATCAAATCTATCAAAAACACTTTTGCCGGCGAATCCCACGACCAGTAACCATAAAACAGCGCCATAACCGCTGAAAACAAGCCTTATAAAAGGCAACAGTCTTTTAAGAAGATTTTCAGGATCAAACAGGGGAATGCGAATAAACATGATACTCAATAATTTTGACTGAATCTCACGCTGACGCCTTTTTTTATATCTTTCAAACAGTTTGGCACTATCCGCAGGCATTTCAAAATATAGCAGGTTGGAATAATAGAGTTGAGTAAGAAGCTGAAGGACATCCTCCTGACCGGGTGTATCGTCAGGGTTTCTTTTCAGTCCCTCTTCCCAGATCTCCTCTACAGTACGGTCAGTCCTTAGATGAGAGATGAAATCATAGGCCTCCGGACGAAGGCGGAAAAAATTATTATTAAAAGGATCATAGACCACATACCAGGTCTCTCCCCTAAAAATCTGTTTGCGAACCTTGACAGCGGGTCCCAGACTCACCTTAAGCTGAGCTATACGGTGCCAGGATTCACTGAATGTATTGCCGGGCTTTGACATGCTACCACCAGAGAAGAAGCCGGAAAAAGTCTACAGTACGGTGCGTAACTATCCATAGAATATTTCTTCTGCCCACATCAACTTTTGCTATACCGCTCATTCCAGGACGCCACCACTCCTTAACTTCCCCTGTAAAAGCGCAACGAACCTGGAATATGTTGCCTTCCTCCTTTGCCAGGGCCACAGGGTCTATCATTTCCACGGTTATGGGAAACTTCATGGCAGGTCTGCTCACAAAAGCCAGTTCACCGTTATGTCCTGGATCAATCTCATGAACAGACGTCTCATCCAGATCCAGTTCAACAAACATCTTATCAATTCTGGCAACCTTAAAAAGAATATCCCCCTTCCGTACCGGCGCTCCAAGAAGTTCTTTGAGATCTCCTTCCACAACAATACCGGAAAAAGGGGCCATTACTTCTGAATTGGAAAGATGATAGCGTATCAGGGCCAGCCTTGCCTCCGACTGGACCTTTAAGGCATTGGCAATCTTCATCTCCGCGAGCGCGTTACCGGCCCGGGCCTTGTCCGACTCCCGTGAATAACGGCTCTGGTCCGCAATGGCTGAAGATTCCTCCAAAAGGAGTTCCTGGTCATCCAGAGTAAGAAGCAAATCACCTTCCTTTATCTCATCTCCCACCTGCACATGGACTTCATGAATATAACCATCAAAAGGGGCAGGAAGATAGGCCAGATCATCGGTCTTTACGATAAACGGGGCCTCAATCCTGTAATCAAGCTTCCCAAATAGGAGAAAAAGGAGCAGGACAGAAAAGATAACTCCCATAAGTTTGGCAAAGGTATGATCCACACCAATAAGACGGCCAAGGGCGCGGCAGAAGCTATCTGCCATTCTTTTCCCGAACCAGTGATCTGATTTTTTGAGATCTGAAAGTCTTCTGGAGGCCTGATCACAGATCAACCTCAAGGCATTGATATCATTTTCGGAAAAAGGGGTGTCACCCCGCTCACAGGTTAAAACACCCACTGGCTGACTGTCCTGTCTTATGGGCAGGGAGACCATGTATTTGACTCCCTGTGCTATGGCGTATGCCTCATGAGACCTGATCACAGAAGTGTTTTGCTCCGGCCTCGGAACCATGATCTCCTCATCCTGGTCGAATGCCTCTTCCATGGCAGTCTCAAGGGACTGAACAGCATCCATCTTCTTCTCAAACCGCTCCATATGGCTTATAGCCTGGACACGTACATAACCCTTCTCAAGCCAGCCGAGGCTCGCGCGTGAACATCCGAAACGGGAAGCGATTTCATTACACAGGGTCATTGCCCCTGCCAGATATCTTTTAGTCTCATTCAAAGTGGTCATAAAATCCAGGGTTTCAGCAAATCGTACCACATCGGATTTTGACTTTTCCGCCTCCCGGTTCATCTGATAAATCTTGGGAATATCAGAAATGAGACTGAGCCTGACAATTGTCTCTTCAGATCCCCCAAAAGCGTTTCTGCCTGTCAGAAATACAGCCACACCAACACGGCTTCTGTCACCCAGTTCGAGCCTGATACCAAAGAGAAAATATTTTTTTATCTGCTTTGTTGAAAAATTTTCCCCTGCCGCAATGTCCGCTGCTGCCTCTATCTCGGAGAGAATATCCGGACTCTTTATCACAGACTGATTTTCAGGAGGCCACAGATAAAGAATTTTCCAGCCATCTTCCCCCTCAGTCCTGACAAGGAGGATTCCGGACTCAGTCCCTGTCAGACGGGCGGCACCCTGCATAAATCCGGGCCAAAAATCAGAAGGTTCTCCCCTGAACTCCCGTAATTTTTCAAGGTCCCGGAGGATCCCGGCTGTCTCAGATTTTATCTCTTCAGATTCATGTCTCATAATAATCCGGCTGATGTAGGATGTTGCCCTATTTCTTCAAAATTTTTTTTTATATTGCCGATGTAACATGGATGCCAACAAGGACTGCCGTTAGAATCATAAACTTATAACTCCCTGTTACTGAAATAAAGGAGGTTTTACCAACAGTCGCAACTTGCCCTGAAAGATATTGGATAAAACGTGCTGGTTTTTTGATTAATCGGGCAGGAGCATGGAACCGATTACGCCTGGTTTGACTTTCCGGTCTGAATTCTTAAATTTCGCCTTCACAGTAAGAAGTCCGCTCGCGGGATCTGCAACAGGAGAAATAAAAATTATGGTTCCTATTTTTTCTACTGTACCTGCCCCCACAGGGATGCTCAGTTCAACTGTCTGCCCCTCCTTCAGATTCGCTCCAATAAAATACTCGATATTACATACCAGAAGGCATTGGCTGACATCAACCACACGGACTACAGGCTGCCTTGACTCACAGCTCTCCCCCTCAACTAGGTACAGTTCGGCCACAATTCCGTTAATCGGCGATCGGAGGGAAAGCTTATCTAATCTGGCAAGGGCCATATCATACTCTATCTGTTCCCGGTTTTCAGCCGTTTCAAGCCGCTGATGCTCAAGGGCTGCCATGGTATATTCAAGCTCCAGTTTATCAATTTCATCCTTGCTCACAGATCCGGTCTGCTCATAAAGATCCAGAGTACTTTCATAAAGAGATTTCAGTGTCTTTTCACGTTCGCTGGCGGCCTGAACCTCAGACTTATCCTTCCAGATCAATTCAAAACGCTGCGATTCAAATCTCTCAAGCCATTTATGCAGCTCAATTAATGTGCTCCTTTTGGCAACATTCTGACCTTCCTTAAATAATACTTTTGCGATCTTTCCATCTATTTCAAAGCTCAATGTAACATCATTAACAGGCTCAGTAATACCTTGTACG
>JAFDJA010000080.1 GCA_019307745.1 Deltaproteobacteria bacterium
ATCTGGTTTGTGTTATAGTTCCTGAAGTGCAATATCTACATTTTCTGTACCAGGAACAACCGCTGCCGCATCACCTATTGATGCAGCATTATCATACCACATATCTCCATAACCATCTGCTTTGACAAGTATTTTATAGCTAATATCTTCAAGTCCTTTTAATTCAAAGGTGCCATCCGAGCCGCTGGCTATTGTACTGGCCACGAACTCTTCTGATGATGAATCAAAGGCTACAACCACAACATCCACATCAGATATCACGCTTCCGTCACTTGCCGCGGACACTGTTCCAGAAATATAGTTATTTAACGATACTTCAAGGGTCACTCCTGACACACTGGTACTGTCAACAACTACATCAGTGGATATAACTCCATAATCCATTGTGTATGCGGTTACGACATAGGTAGTACCAGGAGAAAGACCGTCAACTGTAAAGTCGCCATCGATGTCGGTAATTGCCCATCCTCCTGCATCCACGGACTCACTCCATACATCAATCCAGACGTCCTCAATTCCAACACCGTCCACATTCAGGTTACCGCTGATTGATACTCCAGAGCTAAGGGCAAGTAGCACATCTGTTGTCCCTGTACTCACATCTGTCACAGCGCTGTTGACGTATTCCCATGACCACGTGGAGACTGTATAAGTAACACCGGATAGAAGACCGTTGATGGTAAAAGATCCGTCCGAAGAAGTCTCTGTGCCGCCCCAGGTTCCTGATATATCAGACCATGCATCTATCCAGACCTCTCCTGTGCCTTCTCCATTCAGGGTTACTGTGCCGGCAATGCTTGCACCGGTGCCAAGTGTTATTGAGACACCTGATTGACTTCCTGAGGTGATATCAACTCCGTCGGCCTGTTCCCAATCAGTGGTACTGTTATTCACCGCGCCATCCTTATAAAACGCATGAACATAATCCTCAGACCAGACATCTAACTTGTAGCCTGTACCTGGGACTAATCCCGCGATTTTAAAAGTACCGTCATGCATTACCGGGGAACCGTTTCCAGCCCCTACATCATCGGACCAGGCATTTACCCAGACCGTCCAGTAATCGGTTGAATTATCCGGCAGGATAATCTGGCCCTCGATATAATTTCCCTGGTTCAGGGCAAAGTCTATACCTGCAACATCACCAGCTGATACATCCACCCTGTCAGCATCCATCCAGTCAGTCTTCATATTATAAAACTGGTGGGCATACTCCTGAGACCAGACATCCACCACATAATCATCCGCAGGGGCAAGGCCGGTTATCACATAATTGCCTTCATTGTCTGTGGAAGCACCGCCCCAGGAACCTATAGACTCTGACCAGGCATTTACCCAGATGTAAGATACAGGCTCGCCATTAGCTGTCACTGTTCCTGAAAGTGAGTTGCCAGTGCTCAGAACAAAGTCGATATTTTCGGCATTACTGGCTGTAATATCAACTTGCGTTGCCGCCATCCAGTCGGTCTCATTCTCATAGAACATCTGGACATATCCTTCTGCCCACACCTCTACTTTGTAGTCATCTGATGCGGGAAGACCTTTGATCAGATAATCTCCATTGTCATCGGTCTCAGCACCACCTCCTCCGGCATACCCCCAGGCATTAACCCATGCATTGGCGATCGGACCGCTGCCGTTACTCACATTTCCGGATATGGAACCGCCTTCACTCAGAATCATACTGATGCCTGTTACACTGCTTGTGGAGACGTCAATGTAGGCTGCCTGCATCCAGTCATGGGTGGCATTGCTGGGTGGATTATCTTTGTACATTACCCAGCCAAAGTCCTGAGACCAGATATCAAGCTTATAATCATCAGCAGGATCCACACCATTTATAGTGAAGTACCCATCAGAATCAGTGGGCTCACCGCGTCCATACCTGTTTGACTCGGACCAGACATTGACCCATGCATCTGCTACAGGTTCAGTTCCGGAGACTCCACTGGTTATCCTTCCTGAAATGGTGTTTCCTTCTGACAGGCTAAAGTCGATTCCTGGTGCATCACCACTCTCTGTGGATACCAGGGTAGCGTCTTCCCAGTTCTTCTTTCCATTGTATATCTGGTAACCATAGGTATCAGACCAGATATCAACCCTAAAGTCAGAGGCCGATGACAGGCCTTTGATCTCATAGGTACCGTCGGAAGGCTCTACCATTGCATTGCCCCAGGACCCTGCGGTCTCTGACCACGCATTTACCCACAGGTAATTAAGGCTGCCACCCTCAGGAACAGTTACTGTTCCGGAAATCGTCTTACCGGTCCCCAGGGTAATGTCAATATCCGCAGCATCATCATTGGAGATATCAACTAGGGAAGCCTGCATCCAATCGGAAATTCCGTTCGGATCACTGTCGCTGTAAAATACGGACTGGTAATCCCATGACCATACATCCACCCTGTAGTCGTCTGAAGCCATGAGCCCTGTGATCTCATATGTTCCGGTAACTCCGCTCCAGTTATTGACATGAGTTCCATTACCAAAACCTGAGGAATCTGAATAGGCGTTCACAAATATATCATTTGTGTTGCCGCCTTCAGGAATTGTAATGATGCCACTTATGGATTTTCCAGACGAGAGGACAAAGTCAATACCTGTTGTTGCCCCGCTTGTTATGTCAACAAGATCAGCCTCATGCCACATGGTCTGGTTATCATAGAACATCATTGTATAGCCTTCGGCCCAGACATCAATCCTGTAATCAGATGCAGCGGCAAGACCTGATATGGTATATTCACCACTCTGATCTGTAGGCTCGCCCCTGCCCGACATCGCGTTATCTGACCAGGCATTTATCCAGGCATTTGCTATAGGTACACCGTCATCATCCAGAACAGTACCTGATATGCTCAGGCCTGCACTAAGGACAATGCTGACATCTGTGACTCCACTGCTTGCCTCTATCTGCTGGCCGGCATAATCCGGATGCCATACATTGACATAATATGTCACATCTTCCGTCAGCCCGGTAATAGTGAAATTACCGTCCTCATCGGTCATAGTTCCGCCCCATGAACCTCCTTCCGGAGACCATGCATCCACCCAGATGTAGGCAATGCCATTATTTTCATCATCTTCTACCCTGCCGGATATGGATGCCCCAGTGGACAGGGTAAAGTCAATACCTGCCACGCTGCTTCCGCCGGAAAGATCAACAAGATCAGCCTCTGACCAGTCTGTTGTGTTATTATAGAACTGGTTCTGGTACCCGTCAGAGTGGACCTCCACCCGGTAGTCAGAGGCCTCGCTGAGCCCCTTTATAGTATATGTTACGGTACCACCATTGCCTGATACATCAGCACCTCCGCCAGTCATGGTTGAATCTGACCAGGCATTTATCCAGGCCCAATTATCTGTCCCAAGGCCGGTAATAGTCCCTGAAATGGATAGACTTTCTAAAAGGGTCATGTCTATATTGGAGACACTGCCATCTAACGTACTGACCAGAGTAGCATTCATCCAGTCTGAAGTCGTACCGTTAGGATTTTCAGCATCATAGAGTTTATATCCGTACTCAGAGGACCACAAGTCTACCCTGTAGTCACCTGCCTCCATGAGACCGGAAACACGGTAGGTACCATCATTATCAACAGGACTCCCCGAACCTATGCCCGCTGAATCTGACCAGGCATTTACCCATATATCGTTATAATTGGTATCGCCATTCGGCAGCGTTATTGTGCCCTCAATATAGACACCAGATGAGAGGGTAAAATCAATTCCGGTTACACTACTCAGGGAGACATCCACCAGGTCAGCCTTCATCCAGTCGGTCTGTCCATTATAGATCTGGTACATATAGCCGTCCGCCCAGATATCCACACGATAGTCAGAGCCCTCCGCCAGGCCGGATATGGTATATTCTCCATTTGCATTTGTGGACTCTCCTCTGCCGAATCCCTTAGAATCAGACCATGCATTTACCCAGACTCCAGCAATACCAGAGTCATTATCATCGACCACCCTGCCTGAGATAGACAGGCCCGCGCTAAGGTTAAAGTTGATATTAACGGCGTCATCCGTGGTAATGTCCACGTAATTGGCATTCATCCAGTCTGTCTGTCCATCATAGACCTGGTATGAGTAATCTTCCGTCCATATGTCCACACGGTAATCTGACGCGGGAACAAGACCGTAGATGACGTATTCACCGTTCTCATTGGTTGATCCTCCATTACCCGTCATCTGGCTGTCTGACCAGGCATTTACCCAGACCCAGGATAAAGGCTGTCCATCCGCGAGTACCAGGCCGGATATGGACGCACCCTTGGCCCCTATAAAATCCACGCCTTGAGCAGGACTGGCCTCAGATGTGCTAACCTGGGTGACATCATCCCACATGCTTGTCCCCAAAGGAGTACAGCCTGAGTAGTCGTTATCCACAATTGAACAACCACTATCATGCTTATAGAACTGCTGGGCAAAGACCTCATGCCAGATTTCTACTCTGTAGTCATCGCCTTCTAAAAGACCACTAATAGTATAGGTGCCGTCAAAGTCGGTCTCTGTGCCGCTACCGGCCCATGTAGATTCTGACCAGGCATTTACCCATACACCACCAACTCCTGAACCTGAGTCATCCATAACAGTTCCGGAAATCTGTACGCCTGCACTGAGATTAAAATCAACACCCTGTGCATCATATACATATACATCCACATTGGTTGCCATGCCCCAGTCTGAGGTGCCAACCGGTGTACAGCTCGAGTAATCAACCACATCACTAACCGCGCTGGCCGGAGTACACCCTTCATCAGTCATATAGAACTGGAACGCATAATTATCCGACCAGACATCTACCTTATAATCTGAGCTTGCAATAAGGTAGGAGATAGTATACTCACCATTTTCATCAGTCTGCGCGCCATTGCCGACCATTACAGAATCTGACCAGGCATTTACCCATACATTAGGTATAGGAGTAATACCATCAGACTGATATGCTGTCCCGGAAATGGACATATCTCCGCCTTCCATGCCAAAGTCAGGCACAAAAGTGAAGAACTCAGACTCAGCTCCGTTCTCATTTCCATCATAAGCAATCACTTTCCACTGATATTCCTGACCGGAAAACAGTGGCGGTCCCCAATACTCTGTCTGTGTAACCGGAATACCCCACATATCCCATGCCATTGATCCATCAGAGGCATTATAAAGTTCCAGATCATAGTATATGGCTCCATCAGCAGGATCCCATGAAAATACCGGTGGCATGCCACTGCTCACTGTTCCATTGGTCACCACACTGGTCATCGTACCGGTTATTTCTCCTACAACAGTTGTAACACCGCCTATAGTGAACACATAGGTGACGCCTGACACAGGTGAGGAATCCACGGCAATGGAACCTGACCATTCTTCAGAATTATCCCACTCATCATACCATTCAATATACAGGTCCAATGAGCCATCAATACCAGGACCGGCAACTGAAATATCCGAGAACTCCCCAGCTTCACCTTCTATGCCGAATTCTATAAGGTATGATCCATCATTCCTGGTTACAGTATCAATCCACATGTCATAGCTCTGCTGGTTGCCTACGGCCTTCCAGTCATCACCCTCCTTGGCCAAAACCATGGGCCATGTTTCATATTTAAGATGGACTTCACCCCAGTCATTATTATCCATCTCAATCATGGTCATTGTACAGACAGCTTCGGAACCATCAACCACTATATCAGTGACGTAGAACACAAAGGATTCCATTTCCTCCTCCATGCCCATGAACTGAAACTCCTCTCTCATGTCTTCATAAGTATCACCATCATCAAGAAATGAAGTTGAGAAGAACGCCATTACCGCGTCAAGATCCTCTGTGGTGCCTGAAGCCAAATAGGCCTCCATATTGTTACTAAAGTTTTCAAACAAAGTAACAATGGCAGCCTCTTCAGTTCCGGGAGAAACCGCTGTAACTGTTATGCCATCAGTGCTGGCCTCATCAGTTGCTCCACTATCGATTGTAAGTTCAAAGCTATAATCACCCAGTGTTGTGGGAATAAAGGATGAAGTAACAGCACTTGCATCAGACAGGGTCACTGTGACTCCACCTGTCTGGATCCATGAGTAGTTCACAGCTTGCTGACTGTAGGAGCCGTCAAGAGTAGCGGTCACACCTGCAATAGCAGCAAAATCAGCGCCGGCAATGGCTAAAGGATTCATCTTACCAAAATCACCTGTAGTGCCACCAGGAATACCAGGATCACCAGGACCACCGTCCCCTTCTTCATAAGGCTTATCAACATAGATAGTACCGCCTGATATTTCTCCGCCTGAGATGTATATAGGGTTATAAGGAGAATCACCAACCAGGTCGCCCATATCAGGAAACATGTTATCATTCAGATCAAGGAAGGCGCCTACAGAATAGTTCCCTTCATAAAGCTCCCCAGTCATAAACGGGCCAGGACCTTCAAGAGTTACCATGTCAATCCAGCCACCATCCATATCATAGCCTTCAAAGACCGCCACGTAGATTGTCTGTCCTGAAGACCATGCATCACAGACCACATCGCCTGTTATATATCCGGTAACACCTGAACCAGGAGCTGTTACTCCACTGTCATGATATAAGTAAACCAATCCTGCATCACCAGGATACATCTCATTAACATCTATGCCATTACTGTTGTAAGGAGATTCACCATATGCCATATCCATTTCATGCTGGGCATAAATATAGTATGTACCAATGGGCAAATCCATAATCTCAAATGTAGCACCGGAACTCATAATATAGGCACTACTCACAGGAGTAGTTTCTGGATCAGGTGTTTGGAAAGCACCCACCTCTATTGTCCCGCCCATATAGTCAGAGTATTCCACGTAACCTTCTATAGACCCGATTCCCATTGACGTACTTCCACCAGAATCAAACAGGACCATATCTGAATAGGCCTCGTTATAATTACTGTCAATTGCAACTACCTGAACATAATACTCTCCTGCAGGGGCAGAAGAGAGAACGGGATAGAGATCCTGTGGGCTGTCGCTAACAGGGGAATCCTCACCATCATAAATTGGGCTGAAACCACTGTCATAAATAATAAAATAGTAATTCGTCGCGCCTGAAACCAGGTCCCATGAAAGCAATAAATTAGAGACAGTTACTCCTGTGGGAATCTCCATTGGAGTCCCTGGCTGAAAATCGAATATTTCAGGAGCAGGTGCGGATGTGCCTGAGAAAGTAAATGTATAATTACCTGCGCTTAGAGAAGAGATGTGAGCAGATTCAGAAGGATAGCTACTCCAGAACTCCTCATAATATCCATCAGTTTCATAGTATAGAGGGAAACCTGTTATTTCTCCGAAAGGACCGTCTACCACAACGTCACTTATTCCTGACAAATCACCCTCAACAAAAAAATCCAGTTGAAACCCGCTGCTGGAACGCATGTATGCAACTCCTGCGTAAAGCCCGCCTTTACCAATGTCATGCCCCAATACTATAATACCCGCGTCAGATGACATTGTATCTGACACAGCTACAGGATTGACAGAAGATTCCCCCACAGGCTCGTCCATGCCCGGCATTGAATCATCATCAACATCCAGAAAGGCACCGATAAAATATTCGCCTGCAGCAATATCAGGGATAGTAAAGAAACCGGGCCCTGATGAGAGAGTCATACCACCTACCATGGTATTCATATCAGGATCACTGAATGCCATCACATAGACGGTCCCTCCTGAGTAGAGATCGTACTGCACTTCACCGGAAATTGAGCCGGCCGAGAAAGCAGCTCCACCCAACATAGGAATCAGTACTCCTGCCAGAACTAAAACTAAGATACGTCTAATAAAATTACCCATGATAACCCTCCATTTCGAGATAGTTTTAAAATATAATTGGGACCATCAAAACGGCTTTCTGTCACATGATGACAGCAGACCCGACCCCCTAATTTTTCTTTTTCATTATTATAATTTTACGGATACAGCTTACTGATACTGTCCGGTTGAACTTGTGAATTTTTTGTAACAGGAACTATACTTCCTGTTGAGCCATTTGCTTTTTTAATTGATCGAGCTCTCTTTTTACCCTTTTCAATTCATCAGCATTGCGATTTTTTGATAGTTCAAGCTCTGCGTTTAATCTGGTTATGTCTTCATGAACCATTTTCTGATCATCTCCCGATGTGTCTCGCATCCGATTATTCGCCACCTGTAGTTCTCTCATCTTCTGGTTCTGATCACTCTGCATGCGCTCCTCAAGCCTGCGGAGTTCAGCCATTTTCTGATTAACCTTTGCTTTTAAAAGAGATGAGCTTACACGCTTTTTTGTAGCAACAGATTTTGCGGGATCAATGATGAGTTCATCATCCGGAAGTGAAACTATATTTACAGATGTATTCTGCTGCTTGTACGCGCCTGGGATCCCAGCATTATTTTTATCTGAGATAACATCACCGCCCATAATGAGATAGGAATCAGCTCTGCTGTTTTTGTCAAACACAGTCATCTCCACAATAGAAAAAAACTCAATTCCATCAGGAGTAAGACTCTTTTCAAAAACTATGGCTGAATTATATGGATCAACGAGCTTCTCAATCCCCTTGTCCAGTGAATAATTTTCAAACTGGAGGTAGACATTTTGTGTCTTCAGACTTGCACCCAGATAAACCGTAAAGCCACATTTTGATGAAAGCTCTTCCAAGATCTGATGGAGTGGGACTCCTGAGGAATTGATAGAGAGATTGTTTGGCGCATATTCAATAGAAAAGCTGCGAGTAAGTGTTGCAGCCCAAATATTCTGCAAGGAAAAGAATAAATATAGAGAAAATAATAGGGTTATAACTCTGTAGGGTGAAATTAGTACAATTTGTCTTTTCATACCCGATCCTCCAGACTCACTAATAAAAATGTCGACCTCAACAGAAGGAAATCCTCAATCATGCTAAATAAATAAGAACATAAATGAGTTAAACAAATTTAAGATCGATGATAATACCTGGTAATATTTAATATTTCATTCATCTTTGCAGGTCGCGGCAATATCAAAACTACTTAAACAGTACAGGCTGTTACACACAAAAAAAATCAATAGTTCCTGACGGGGAACTGAAAAAACAACTCAAAATTAATGAAAAATGTTTACTGAATATCTCTGCCATAAAATTTGCAGTTGTTAACATATCGACACAAAAAAAAAATTCCTTTAGCGAAAAACTTAAAAAATGGCCAAAGACCAGAAGATTATTTCTATCGCATATCAGGAAAGTTTTAACATGCTGATATATCATCAATTTTTTTAATCCTGCAGAAGGGCTATTTTTTACAGGAAAGCAAGGAAAAGAAAGGATTAAGGATATTGATAAGATCTCAGGATAGAAAAATAAGAAAAAATGGGAATGGAATCCCGGATGAGATATCCCTCAACTTTGGGATGAGGGATCAGAATCAATTTTTCATGATCTGGACAAAATAGGGTTTGTGAATTTAATCCCAAGAGATGAACAACATAAATAAACAAAATTTTTTAAGGACTGTTTAACAAGACAATATGATCGCTATTAAAATCAGGCTGGTCTCACAAGCAGGACAGGACAAGGCGCCTGACGCATAACGCGATCAGAAGTTGAACCGATAAAAAGGGACTCTATAAGGCTGTGTCCCCTGATCCCCAGGACAATAAGATCTATCGCCTTGATGGTGCTATACTTGACAATCTCTTCATGAGGATGACCAGCCAGAAGATCGGTCACAGGAGAGCACCAGTTCATCATCTCAGGAGTAATCATGTCCTGCAGTTTCTCATTCAACTGGTCATAAAGCTCCTGTCTTACATTTGTTCTCACTTCTGTAAGGGGTTTGGGGGGAGATTTATAAATGGGAGGAGCCACTACATGAACAAGGTGCAACTCAGACTGAAACTCCTGAGCAAGGCTCAGCCCATACTCAAAGGCCAGATTTGAATCAGAGGAAAAATCACATCCCACGAGGATCCGCTTAAAACTGATTTCACTGTCATCACTAATAGAAATTTCATCCTCTGCCGCCCTGACTGCCAGCAATGGGCACTCAAGGGTGCGCATCAGCCGTTCTGTAACGGAGCCAAGGATCAATCGGGCAAGACCTGATCTCCCCCTGGCAGCTGTAATTACCAAATCCACCGTATTATGTTTGGCAAGCTGAGCAATTTCATCCGCAACCGTGCCAGTAATCACAACTGGCTCCCAGTCAATCTGATTACTTCCTACAAGTTTGGTTAACTGATCAAGGCCATACCCCTCAGCATTTCTGCACTGAACCTCATAAAGACCCGGCGCTTCATCGTAGGCTGCAGTAGTAGATATATCCACTACATGACACAGATAAAGCTTGGCATTGAACTCCTTTGCCAAGGTAATAGCATACTTCACAGCGTAATTGGAAAGATATGAAAAATCAGTCGCACAGAGTATATTCCTTGGTTGAATTCTCATGGCAGTATCCTCCCCTATCTTGTATTAATGAAAAGATCAGATCTATTAACGGATGTGATTTTCATTCTGTTTTAAATTACTATACCATCGCTCTTTTACAAAATCAATTCGTTATTACCATAAGATATAATTCTCAACCACATATAAAAGGCACAAATTAGCAATGAACTACGCCGCCGCAAGCAGCGGGGTAGTTCATTCGTGAATAGAACAAAACGGAACATTTTAGAACAGAATCAGGGAATTTTTTTAAATCCTATCGCAAAAGACCATTGCAGACACGAAAAGGATAATATATCAACCCCTTTTCCATTTCTCTCGCAGAGTCACAGAGCACACAGGGAAAAATGACTGCATTGGTGTATTCACGAGAAAGGCAGGGCCAAAACGACCCTGCCTTTTAAAAAATATACAAATGATTCATATCAATATTTTAAATGTAAAACGATGATCAATTCTAAATGATTCTCCAGTTAATCTTTCCTCATCGCCTTAACGGGAACTATTTTTTCCCACCCTTACCTTTATCTTTACCTTTACCTTTTTTAGAGCCCTTTGGTCTTCTTTGCTTTTCTAGAGGGAAATTATCACCCTTTACACAGCGTACTTGAAAGCCATAACCCATGGGAATATTACTGTCCCGAGTAACTGACGCCCTATTGGGTTCAAAATTACGCCTGATTTGCCTGTCAAGAGGTTTATCAACTTCAAAATACACTCCTTCCGGGCCTTTTGTGGTGGTAAGAAAATAGGCACGCTCCCCAAAGTACTGCCACCTTGGATGGCCACCCTCTTCAATTGTGCGATAACCTGCCGGCAGTGCATTAAAACCGCTTTCATTGGTCCCTGTACTTTTAGGCCACTTATCTGATGTTGTCTTGAGCTTATCACCAATTTTTGTGGCATTGCCCCTTCTAGGTTGAAAATGATGTCCGGTTGCATCTTCCACTGGCATGCCAAGGGCCATCTCCATTATCACCCAGTCTAAATCGGTGCCAGCATGCCACCCATTGGGGCAGATACCCTTGATGGCAGCACCGTATGTGTACAATCTTCCGTAAATTGCCACATTCTTTTCATCACCATTGGGATTGAACCAGAATACTCGATCTTCTTCATTCATACTGTTGAGATCCAAAGTATCACCATTAGGTATATCACTGCCACCCCTATACTTTGTTGTTCTCAAGCTCTCTGCGAACCATTCCTGCTCACCTATTTTAACGGTCTTATAGGTGTACCCATCTCTTGAATCAGTAACTGATCCATATTTACCCTTGTATTCAGCCTGTGCAAATGACGCGGAAAAAATAAAAATTAGTGCAATCAAAAATAAACCTTTTTTCATCAGATTTTCCTCCTTTCTTGATAAACCTGTTCCAGATTATTCCGAAACAAAAAATTTTGCAATAAAGAAAAATATTTTTTACTCCCCCTGGCTTGAACTGAACTGTGGTTTGTTTCTACTACCAGACCATTATATACAGCCCATTTTATACTTGATGATTACCAAAAGATTTTGATTTTGAGAAATAAATGGGTTCCGGAAGCCATGTCCATATTTAACAAGCTAAAAGGTAATATTTTCCTCTTAGCATAAATTTTTAGGATGAAAAGGCATATTATGTATAGTCAAGAGTGCCTTTAATTCTTGCAAGAGTCAAGAGGAATCGACTCACAGAATCTCCTCAAAAGTGAGGGGTTTAGACTGGGAAAGGATGGGGAAAGTCTCATATATTGTGATTGCTTACTGGCTTTTAAATTTACGACTTGCCATACCATTGAATTTGTAAATTATCACAATTATTGAACAATTCATATTGTAATCGTAACTTTTTGTTATGGCGTGATAATTTACAATTAATATGCGATCCTGTCATGTTCCCGGTTATATTTCCGCCAAGAGATTTATTTGAGGAGGATTCCCCCTTTTTTTTATACGGGTCTCAATGAAATGAATTCTGTGACAAAATTCACGTATGATATCAGCAAGAGCCAAGAGTGACTCGCTTTCATGTTCTGAATGGCGGGGACTCGTAGAAAAAATTGGTAGCCTCATAGAGCAAAGCTTCGCTGAGACAAAGTCAAGCAAAACTATATTACTCTACGCGTTATTGAAGAATCTCCCCAATTCTTGAAAACCGTATTGAAGATAATCGACCAAAGATATTCCATAAAGGGATTTCCTTATCCCAGGAAAAATAAATAAAAATAGCCTTCCCTTGTATTTTATGTCGTTTCACCGTGCCCCAGTACCGGCTGTCGTGGGAGTTATCCCGATTATCACCCATGACAAAGTACTCATCTTCAGGAACAACTATAGGACCAAAATATTCATGTTTTTTAAAATCATCCAATATCCGGTAACTAATATTTCCAAGGGACTCTTGATACCTATCAGCCTCCATTCTGTTGTCTTTATATTTTTCAATATATTTTAACTCTAGCTTTTCATTGTTAACATATACGTCATCATTCTTTATCTGAATTGTATCTCCAGGGATCCCAATGATGCGTTTTACAAAGTCTATCCTTTCATCCTGAGGATATTTAAAAATAATAATATCACCACGCGCAGGATTATTTGTCTGATAATAGGTAAGATCACAAAGGAGATGATCTCCTATCATAAGCGTTGGCTTCATGCTCCCTGCTGGGATTTTATAGGCCCGGACAACATTTTCCCTGATCTCAACGGCGGCAGACAAATCCACAAATTGTACTATCAAAATTACCAGAAGATAGATGTACCATTTATTATAACGTCTGAGTTTATAGTCTTTTGATATTTTTTTTGCGCTATGGATAGATTCAATGATGATTAAAAGCCATGCAATAAAAGAAATGAAGGAGAGTAGACAAAAGGCACCTATGTTCATAGGAGTGACAGGCTGTTTTAGCAAATAATAGATCAGACTTAAGAGTAAACCTCCCCAGATAGATAAAAGAAAATAGAAAAATAAACCCTTTGTCTCCTGACCATTATAGACCTGCCCAAGTCCAGGCACTAAAAAACTCAATACTCCAGCTAGCCACCACCTTCTAGTTTTTTGAGTCGTGTAATTTTCCATGAAATATCTCCTTAATTTTAAAAACCAAAACGAAATGTGAAAAGAAACTTACCGAAAGAAAACCAACGTTCCGGAATAAGAAATGGAAAAAGATATCCCGCTGTAATAATGCAACCAAACACATCCTCCCAACTGAATTTCTTAGGTGAGAGAGTTTGTATTGGCTCTGATTTCAGAATACCTGGAGCAAATTCAATCGCCTTTATCTTCTTTAATTCAGATTCATAGTATCGTCGCATAATTTTTTTATTATTCATAATACTTCTCCAATTCATTTTTTATAGATGTCCTGATTTTATGCAATCGAGATTTCACTGTTCCCGTGGGAATGTCCATAACTCGGGCAATGTCACGGTTTTTCATTCCTTCAAAGAAACGAAGAAAGGCTATTTGACGATTATCTTCGTTAAACGTACTTAAGATATTATCGACCGTTTGATAGAGTTCTTTGTTAAGGGATTGAGTTTCCGGTGAGTTAAGGTTTATTGGCTCAAAAATATTTGCTTCTTCCTTATCCAGATTGACGGTGTGGAGTTTTCTCTTATTTAAATAGTTCAAACAATGATTCCGCGCAATTGTGTAAATCCACGTATTAAAACAGTAAAGAGGATTATATTTGTCGAGATTTTGGTATACCTTTAACATAACTTCATGGAATAAATCCTCAGCATTATCTTTGACCATATTTTGGATAAAGAAAGTGACTAGTCTTTGATATTGGTTCCAGAGGAGAT
>JAFDJA010000327.1 GCA_019307745.1 Deltaproteobacteria bacterium
TGTCTTTTGAAGATTCGGATAAGGCCTGCCACCCCAGAACCAGTAGGCATTCTTTACGTAGGGCTGCATGAGCGCCGCAAACTTGGCCTGGATTAACGGGACATCCATGGCATAGGCGTAAGCCAGTCTCTCAGCCTTAAAGAGGGTCGCAGCTATCTCTTTCCGGGTCTCCTTTGACAGCGCCTCCGCTATAAGATCCTGAAAGCCTTCGGGTTTCTGAACACTCTGAAAAAACACAGAACCTCTACCGAAGTTTTCAGACGCAGATGTCAGGATTTCAGATGCTCCGCCTCTCAGGTTCCCGAGTATCAGATCACTGTGTGGTGTGGGTTTAAACAATACTTCATGGAACGCGGCACCAACAACCGGAGATGGCATGATCTGTATGCCGATAGCGCCCAGGTATCCCTGCAATGCTACAACCGTATCTTTAGCAACCGGGTTGGCTGAATATATCATTTTGACCTTTAAACCGTTGGGATACCCTGCTTCCTTTATAAGCTGTTTTGCCTTTTCCGGATTGTATTTCCTTGGCGTTGTACCAGCACCGGGGGCAATTTTGTTGATGCTATGTATGACACTGTAAACAGGTGTCGCCATCCCGCGGTTAACGGACTTAACAATGGCTTCCTTGTCTATGGCATATTCCATTGCCTCTCTCATCTTTTGCTTGGACCAGGGAGATTTGGCATCCATAGAGTTAAACTGTATAACATTATAGATTGCGTCAAACTGCTGAATACCCAACTCACCCTTTTTGATGGCCTGGCTCGCGGAAACGTTGTCTACTCCCAGCCAGGCGTCAACTTCTTTGGCGTACAGTGCGGCCTGGGCGGTCATGGGATCGGCTATATTTACGATATGCAGACCATCCAGATACGGAAGACCTTTAGACCAATAGCCCTTAAATTTATCGAATTTAAGAAATGAATTCCTCTTCTGTCCGACCAGTTTGAAAGGGCCTGTTCCTACAGGATTGTAGTCCACCCATTTAGGACCGTTCTTTTCCCATGCAGTAGGAGAAATAATAAATGTGTCCTTGCAGTAATTCCAGATGCTTACGGCATCCCAGCTTTTGATGTTATACTTGAGGGTATAATCATCAATGATATCAATGGAGGTGACATTGGACATTGTCGGTCTTTTGCTTTTGACCCACATATCATGGTTCCATTTGACCGCCTGTGCCTTGCAATCAGTACCATCATGGAATTTGACGCCTTTTCTGAGTTTAAAGATATAATGGGATTTATCAGGTGCAAGCTCATAGCTTTCAGCCAGCAGAGGCGTTACTTCACCTATCTTGTCGTTGCTGGCAAATAGAAGTGTCTGAAGGGTGTTGTCTATGAATTCATGGTTCCATCCCCTGATTTTCAATGGGTTTCCGATTATACCTGCCGTTTTGCTATGGGCAAATTTCAGAACGCCGCCCTTTTTCACCTTTTCGGCAGCAAATGCTGAATTTATTCCACTGATTAGAAAGATACATACGATTGAAAATAATGCGATTGAAAATAGCTTTCTCATTGATATCCCTCCTAATGATATAGATTAATAATAAACTAAATCCTGTGATTGATAGATACTCCCTCCTTTCTTACAATTTATGTACTGTATATGCCGCGTCTACAATTCCTTTTGCAATAAATTCCTCTCTCTCTGATAAAGGAGTAAACATTTGATTCCTTTTTTGAGAATTTCCTTTTTTGAGAATTTTGCTACAAAGGCACTAAGACACAAAGTTTTTATTATAATTATTCTCATTTTAATAAGGGTTTAACTATATATAGCCCTTCTTCGTGTCTTCGTGCCTTAGTGGCGGAACTGGTACCATTTGGCGTTTCGGTTGATTTTCTTAATTCACTGATCAAAATATGTTTTTCAATCTATCAGAGATATTTGCCGCGTGTCCTTTAATATGTCTTAATATTTTTGTTTTTTTGATCTTTATCCTCTCCTCAGGGCCGGCTACACCCAATGAAACAGGCTGGGGATAATTTTTTATCGGAACAGCGATCATTGCACACCCCTCGTGATCCTCGCCGATTGTAATGGAATAGCCCTGCCTCTTTATCTTTTTCAACTCATTAAACAGAGATTCTTTACTCCCTATTGTTCTTGTAATCGCATCAGGCTGATTGTATATTCTTTTTAAAAGGGGTTTCAACTTGTTGGGCTCAAATTGTGTGAGCAGTATTTTTCCTGCGGCACTCGAGTATATGGGCATAACATGCCCATTTTCACAGAAATATCTGATCTCCTGATTGGCCTCCACCACCTGGACAGTAACCCTTTGAGATCCCCGTGCCATTTCCAATGAAACCGATTCGTTTATCTTATCGCGCAATGATTCCATATCTTCCCGTGCAGAACGGATAAGCATCTGATGTACCTGAAGAGGATTTGACGCAAGGGACTGTATATGAGGTCCCGGGAAGTATTGACGGGTGAGGGGGTCCTGTGTGGCAAAGCCAACTTTCTCTAAAGACTTAAGTATCCTGTAAACGGTTGCCTGATTGTAATCAAGATTTCGCGAGATATCTACAATCTTTCCCACCCCATCGAACAGGCATTTTAAAACATTCGCACCCTTTATTATTGAATTGATCTCTTTTGGAGATGCCATACACTGAAAACCAATCTTTACTATTGTGAAATTATTATATCAGTATAATAAATTTTATCAATTATCAAGGGATTTGTAAATGATTCTGCAATAAATATTTCACACTATTTTCCTTCAATCTCTGTCATATCTCTCTCCTGTGAGGGAGACAAGGGTGCTCAGACGGATGCCCCTCCCATAGGCCGCACTTGACTCCTAAACGCTATTTTTTTATAATTACTTTAAAAGAGGGAGTTTGACAGTAATATTTAGATAGTAGGAGGGGGACAATGAAAAAACACTTATTATATTTAACAATTGTATTGTTTGCCTTTGTGTTTGGCATAAAGGCTGTGTCCGCAACTACAATCGAATTCTGGACATCCGAAACCCAGTCAGATCGTATGAAGACAATCCAGCTCCTGATGGATACCTTCCAGGCGTTGAATTCGGATATCACCGTTAAACTTGTCCCTGTTGATGAAAATGACATACCCTCTCAGATGGCGGCTGCCTCTGCAGCCGGCAATCTTCCTGGCCT
>JAFDJA010000081.1 GCA_019307745.1 Deltaproteobacteria bacterium
CAGATAGATCGGATTGAATCGTTAATCAATAATCGCCCAAGAAAATGCCTGGGCTTTAAAACACCCATTGAAGTTGCTTCCTCTTTCGTTGCACTTCGAGGTTGAATTCGGGATAACAATATCGGAGCATCACATAATATGACATTCCAATAATCCATTGATGTAATCGACAACCCTGTTCAAATTGGAGGCAGAAAATGACAGCAAGTAAAGGTTTATTTAGAAAGCCCGGAGATCTGGGAGCGAGGACCGGCGTTGAAGGACATCCTAAGGTTACTGTCCATCCGCTACTCCAGTCAGGCGAGGAAGGCTCATTACATCTCGTCATTAATTACAATGAAATTGAACCAGGCGGGAGCTCTAACCCTCATTATCACAAGGATTGCGATGTGTTCGATCACGTTCACTATATTTTAAGCGGAGATATTCTAGCGTCTGTCGAGGGCAGGGAGTTCAAGGCCGGTCCGGACTCTCTTGTGTATTGTCGTTCTGATGAGCTGCATTCCTTTAAAAATGTCGGCAGTGAAACGGCGAGGGTGCTTCTCATTTCCGGTCTCAAGGTGGGTGGTACGGGTGGCAAGCTGGTCTTTCCAGAGGATTGAAGGCCAAGAGCAAGGTAAGATTGGATCAATAAGGCTTAAAAGATTTTTTTTCTTCGCCACTTTTGGGGACGATCGCCCGGAAACATGAGCCCGCTCGCGTCAACACCCAGGTCAACCATAGCTTTGGCAAGCACTATGGTGCAGGCGTACGCGTCAAGCACAGGAACCTCCCACCCCAGGTTATCCAGACGTTCCTCGATAAATGGCTGAAGCCAAAAGGTGCCGGAACATCCGAAGGTTATCACCTCCGCGCCATCCTCCTCTATAGCGGCCAGACTCTCGCTAACCGCGCGTTCAACCGCGTCAGAATGCTCACCTCTTTCCGCTTTTGCCCACTCTTCACGTATGTTGGGCTCATTGAAGTGTCCCGGTCTGGGCAGGGGAAAATTTATATTCCTTATTGACGCGCACTTCCCTGTGAAACCGTGCTGCACTACCAGATTATAATAGAACATGTTATGCGACTCTGCTAAATCTATCACGCTGAATTTGTTCCCCAGCATAGAGGCTATATGCATCTGGGAAAAGGCGCATGATGTTACGGGGATATTAAATTTTCTAGCTATCTCCCGTGACTCAAAGAAACCGGGCTCCCCCCCTCCAAGCAGTATAATAGCATTGTACTTACCCTTCTCACATGCCTCGCGAACAATCGGCAAACGCGCTGCTGCCGCGAAACAAAATTCCTCGCGGTTTTCAACCGGCCACTCACCGTATGTGGGTGTCGCTCCATCATGCAGGTCGATTTCAACATCTTGCAATAGATCCTTTAATTTATCGTAATTAAAGTTTATATTCCTTAACTTCTCTTCCATTGGCTTGTCACCAACGGCATTGCGTACTCTGAAAGCAGGTATGAGCGCGAACCTGTATCTTTTTTCCACGTTGGACATAAATGGCTTTCCTTTTTATAAAAGGAGGTTTAAAAAAACCGGCTTTATGTATCAGGCATCCAATTCTGAAAGGCAATCTCATCATGCCGAGATATACGGACCACTGCCGCCCCACTTTTAGAACAAAGGGGTCCACGCTCCTTTGGGCATGAGCAATATTCAGTCGCTTTAAACAGCAAGAGCCTGCACTCCCGGAAAAGATATCTTCAGGAGTGCAGATCCGATTCCAAAATTTAACCCCACCTCTCCAGCCACTTCTTTCGCGCATCAGGATTGACAGCATATGTGGGCCACTTACCGTTCAATGCCATGACTACCTGGGGCATTGGCTTGTAAAAAAGCTCGGACATGGCGGCAGTGGAGTACCAGGCGGTATGACCGGTAAGAAGAACATTGGGCATTTTGATGAGCGGGTTATCCGCCTTTATGGGTTCGTCTACGGTTACGTCGAGTCCGGCTCCCGCTATCTGCCCTTCCTGCAGGGCATTGATCAGAGCAGACTCATCAACACAGCCGCCCCTGGCTGTATTGACAAAATAACAGGTGGGCTTCATCTTTTTGAACTCTTCAGATCCAATCATGTTTTTCGTTTCAGGTGTAAGAGGAGTGTGCAGGGTGATGAAGTCTGATACCCTGAGAAGGGTATCCATATCTACCGGCTGAACCCCAAGGTTGGCTACGACCCCCTCCGGGACATACGGATCAAAGGCTATAACCCTCATCCCCAACCCCCTGGCTTTGAGGGCAGTAGCCGTTCCTATCTTGGCCAGACCCACAATGCCCAGGGTCTGATCACGCGTCCGAAAGATAGGCGAGGCTACCTGCATCATACCACCCACATTACCAAGCATGTTGGCCTGCTTTTCCTTTGCTGCCTGGTCAATAGGGATAATTCTGTAAGCCAGCGCCAGCATCAAGGCAATTACTCGGCCTGAGACCTCGTCCAAACAGTAATCAGGCACATTGGTAACAGCTATCCCCAACCTGGTGGCGGTTTCAACATCGGTCGCTTCATAACCGACACCGACACCGGCAATAATACGGCAATTTGTAAGGCTTTCGATTACCCTCCGAGAAAAAGGTTGACCGGCAATGCGACCTAAGACAGCATCAGCATCAGCGGCTACACTGATAATCTCACCCTCCGTGTGCCAGGCCCCTTTAATCATCTCAGCACCCAGCGGCTCCAACAACTCCTCTCCAATATTTGCCCCCGGAGGCACCAAAACATGAACTACTTTATAACTCATAATATCCTCCTCTGGAAAAGTTTTCCGGCTTTACCCTCCCATTCGGGATAGGGGAATAAGTATTTTTCGTATAGCATTAAAAATATTCGACCGAAAAAAAGACCGGTATCTGATAAAGCCTTTAGCCGCTTATAACTCTCAACTCTTCAAAGGGCCATTTGCATAGATTCTCGCATCCGGTGTCCGTTACCCGGTAGGTGTTTTCAATTGCTATACCATCTCCGCCTACAAGCCAGAAGATCGAGTGGTAAGCAAACACCATGTTCTTCTCCAATACCCTCTCGGGTGCCCCAAGGTTGCAGGCAGGCGCGTCATTCCATCTGATACCCATCCCTCCAAAATGGTTCTTGAAACCGGTTTGGTAATTACGCAATTCCTTCAGAGACCTTACAGGTTCGTGTGGTTTGGGCCGAAGCCTGGCTACATCATGGGTGGTGATGCCGGGCTTGAGTATATCCATTATTCTGTGGTGCAATCCAACAGTGGCCGCATAGAGCTCTTTTTGGGCGTCCGTAGGCTTATCACCCACAACGAAAGTCCGGTCATAGCATACTTTATATCCACAGTAAGTAACATGACAAGCCTCTATGCTCATAATTTCACCCGGCCTGACCACCCTGTCCGAGTAATTGAAACTCCTGGGAGAACTCCTGGGACCGGAACATACCACCCACCCCTCAATATATTCGGCACCTGCCTGATAGATAGCCTTGGCCATGATTGCCTGCGCATCATTTTCTCTCATCCCCGGCATGAATTCCCTTGTAAGAGCGCTGTAGCCGGCCTCGTTCATGGAGGCCGCCTGTCTCATCAGCTCTACTTCATCATCCGTTTTTACCATTGATGCTTCAAGTACCCAGGAGTTTCCATCAACTACTTCCAGGCCCGCGTCCTGCAACGCGTTTATAAGATACGCGCCCGCGAAGTCAATGCTCACCGGCAAACCATCGACACCATGCTCCTTCATCAGACTCTTTAATTGCTGAACATATTTCCCCCACCTCTCAATAGAAGTAGCCTTATCAGTTATATGGATCAGCTCAGGTAATGTCAGAACATCGTCTGAAATTATTCTTCCTTCAAGCCAGGGGGCATCTCTTTTCAACCAGTAGTCATCTATATCTTTCTTTGTGTACATATACGGATATCCCGCGTCTCTGAACAGCACTATAGGGTGCCAGGGAATATGCCTCGTGTATGGATGATTAAAATTACTTGTAAGATATCTCATACTGTCCCAGCTATAAATGATAGCCGTGCCAATTCCGTACTTGTGCATCGCCTCGTGTGCCTTGTCGATTCGATGTTGCCTAAGCTTATCGAAATCTATTCTCTGCTGCCAATCAACATTGTTTTTACCATACGTCATTCAGATACCTCCTTTTTTACATGGAATTTTAATACTCAATTATTGGATTTATGGTTTGATCAACTTCTTTTTCTGCCTTTCTTTGTTATTGCTTCAATACTAAATAGCCGTGAACAGACCCCCGTTTACATTTATTGACTGTCCGGTGATGAAATCAGCTTCATCGGATGCCAGGAAGGCAACTAAATTGGCGACATCCCTGGGTGTCCCAAGCCTGCCCAGGGGTATTTCCGCGGCGACATGTTCATTCACTCGATTTCTGGCTTCCTGGGCGCTAATATCATCGCGACTGGAAATATTATCAAACATATCAAGATTGATATCCGTATCAGTAAGCGCCGGGCAAACAGCGTTAACAAGAATGTTATGGGATGCCAGTTCCAGGGCCAGGCACTGGGTAAGGCCGACTACTCCAAATTTTGAAGCACAGTAGGCTGTTTCACCCACAGCACCGGCCTTGCTCCTGAAAGAGCCGATATTTATGATCCTGCCTCCCTGGCCCCTGTTTATCATATTCCGTGCTACCGCTCTGGCACAAAAGAAAGTGCCGTTTAAATTCACATCCAGCTGGCTCATCCAGATTTCATCGCTGAATTCCTCGATGTTTCTGTTTATATGTATTCCCGCGTTGTTTACCAGAATGTCGATCCTGGAAAATTTGGCTATTGCTTCATTTACCATTTGATTGACTTGCTGGGAGTTTGTGATATCGCAAGTAAGGCCAAGCGCCTGGCGGCCGATGCCCTGTATCTCATCAACCACACTGTTAATGCCGCTCCAGCCCTCACTCTCGTCCTGGGGCAATACGGCATGCTTATCTACCACGACAATGTCGGCGCGGTCCATGGCCAGTCGCTTGGCTATCGCTCTTCCGAGTCCCCGTTTACCACCGGCACCCGTAACCAACACTATTTTGTCCGTTAAATCGTACATGTCATGATCCTTTCCGTATTAACCATGAAAAATATCAGGATAAATTTCATCCCTTATAAACCACAAGTATAGGCCTGTAATTAACCAGCCTTGATCCGATCGGTAATTTCGCTGAATTCCTTTTCCGTGAGCACTCGTTTGACTTCCTTTCCCTTTCTTTTAACTTCGGCCAGAACCGCGGTTATCTGATCATCGGTAAGAGTTATGTTCATCTCTTCCGCGCGGATTTCAACATTGGCCCTCCCGGCGTTCGCGCCCAACATTATCCGTTGCCCCGGTTTGTGGCCTACAAACTCAGGTTTTACGGGATACTCATTCAGGATATCGAACGCTTTACCCTGCTGCTCCGCGCTTCGTTGCAAAGCGGCTATTCTTTCCACCTCAACCGCATATATCATATCGCCGACAAGGGGCCGCATCGGGGATATCGGTCTGCCAAGGAGTCTCGCTCCAAACCGTGTAAGGTCGACGAGCTTGTCATGCTTGATGCCTGTGTCTATCCCATACAACACTCGAAGTGTTACCGCAATCTCGCTTAAGGGACAGTTGCCGGCAGAGGCCCCTACACCGTTAATCGTGGAGTGGATAATATCGCAACCCGCGATCACCCCCGCCGCGGTATTGGCCACAGCCAGTCCAAAATTATTATGAACATGGATTTCAACTGATCGATTTATCTTTTCTTTAATCCTCTTTACGAAAAAGGATACAGCCTGGGGATTAAGGACACCTCTTGTGTCAGCGACACAGATACTGTCGAAATAACCGTCTTCGACTATTTTCTCTACCATGTTAAAATAAAAACTATCTTCAGATCTGGTAGCATCGATAGTGAACAGAGTCACCCATAGACCTTTTTCGCGCGCGTAACAGGTAGCCTCAATAGTGCTGTCCACAATTGATTCTTTAGTTCGACCCGTTGCCTGAACCTCATATTCAGAGCTGAAAAATGGAATCAGGAGACCATTTACTCCACAGTCAATCGCCTTATCAATGTTCTCTGCTCTTGGACCACAAAAAGTAAATATCTCCGGTCCCAGATTACGTTTCGCAATCTCCTTGATTGTCTTTGCTTCCTCAGGATTCATGCCACCATGGCCAATCTCTACACGGTGAACTCCCACTTCAGCAAGTTTTTCAGCAATATGGATTGAATCGTCAAGGGATAATGTGACACCCGGTTCCTGAAGACCATCCCGAAGAGTACAGTCATGAACTATTACTTTTTTAGGAATCCTGAAATCTCCGGTCAATGCTTCATTAAAGTTCCAGTGACTGGTCCGGAAGTCTTCTGTAATCCCTGATCCGTTTTTTACCGCCATTCGGAATATTCCTCCTTTTCAAAATTGTTTATGCAAGATTTAATTAACAACTTCCACAACCTAAAAAAATTTAGTTTTAAAAGTTTACCTGATGTGATTTTTTCAATCACATTTTTCCTGAGGCAGCGAGCCATTTTCAAATGAGAGGAGTAGATCAGAAGAGTAATAATAAATGCCGCAACCAGAAAAACCCATGGTTTTCTAAGAGAGATTATGGAAACCTTATTTTTTATACGAGAGTATTATTTCCGATAGCGAATCAGACCGGGGCAACTGGACGGCAATTGTCAATCAGTCGAAAGAAGCTCCCAAGGATACTCCAATTTCTCCCAAATGTATATATTTTTATGTGTATTTTGTCGAATTGGGGTATGGAGAGCCAAGCGTCACCGGGTATATTTAGAATAGACAGAATTATGAGGAATATTGTTGACGGTCATTTCAAGGATCTCCTATTAACCCTTTATCTAGTATTTAAATATGAGGGGAGGGGCAAATCTAGCTTTGACTCCTGCTGTTTTAATAAAAGGCAGTGAAAAACAGTTTGCCTTCTTGTTTTTTAGGTTTATGGACCAATCTTCATTATGCAGAATCAATATTATCCTCTCAATTTTATATATTATGATAATTTTATGGAATACCTTTAAACTTGACTTAAATGGATACGGGTTGATAATTTAAAAGTTTAATATGTAAGGTCTGATGGTTTTTATTCTCGAAAGGTAGTGAAATCTTCGATTAAAAGGTTAAAAAATGTCTTCTATCTCAGCCCTTATTGATGTATTTAAAAAATTCTGGCCCCACATAGTAACTGCTGTTACCTTTGGCATCATGATCTGGACCGCCGGGCATGTGCTGCTCCGCAAGAGGGATACGAAGGCTGCCACCGGCTGGATCGGCCTTATCCTGTTTTCCCCTCCGCTGGGGGTATGCCTATATTGGTTGTTCGGAATCAACAGGATCCAGCGGCGCGCACGGATAAGGTTGGCTGGCAAAGAAATCGCCTCTCTTCCTGAGCTTCATGGGGTCATCTCGCCTGCGCAGGTCGAAGAAAGACTTGGAGAAAAACATTTTACCGGCCTTGTAATGTTATGTCGGCTCACCGAGAAGGTAACCAGGCAGCCGCTGATGGATGGAAACCAGATTGTTCCCCTGGTGAACGGCGATGAGGCCTTTCCAGCCATGCTTGCGGCCATCCGTGAGGCACGCTCCTCCATATCATTAGTCACATATATCTTTGATAACGATGCCTGGGGGAAGAAATTCAGACAGGAACTGTGCGGCGCCGTACAACGAGGAGTAGCGGTTCGGGTGCTTATTGATGACGTCGGAGCCCGGTATTCGTTTCCTTCCATCGTGGGAGGCCTGCGAAGGGACGGAGTGCAGGTGGCCAGATTCATGCGGACCTTGCTGCCGTGGCGCTTTCAGTACAACAACCTCCGGAATCATCGCAAAATCCTTGTAGTTGATGGAAGACTGGGGTTCACCGGGGGCATGAATATCACCGCCGGCAATGTCCTCGCGAACAAGTCAGCCCGCACGGTGCAGGATGTCCACTTCCTCATACAGGGTCCTGTGGTGGCAGAGCTGCAGAACGCATTCGCGGAGGACTGGGCCTTTACCACAGAAGAGAAACTGGCCGGGTCTGACTATTTCCCCCGGCTGGACTATTGCGGCAACCGTATCGCCCGTGGAATTTCAGATGGCCCGGACGAAGATTTTGACAGGCTCCGGCTCATCACCCTGGGTGCTTTGGCCGCCGCCCGTTCCTCTATCCGCATAGCCACCCCATACTTTCTTCCGGATAATGAACTTGTTGCCGGTCTGCGCATCGCGGCCCTCCGGGGCGTGGCTGTGGAGATCCTGGTGCCGAGTATCAGCAACCTGCGTATGATCAAATGGGCATCCACCGCGGGACTCACGGAAATTGTCGCGTCAGGATGCCGTGTTTTCTTCACCGAACCGCCCTTCGATCATTCAAAAATAGTGGTTGTTGATAACGGCTGGGTGCTCCTGGGTTCAGCCAACTGGGACCCCAGGAGCTTCAACCTCAACTTTGAATTCAATATAGAGTGTTACGATACCCGCCTAGCCGCAACCATGAACGAGTTGCTGGACAGCAAACTGACCGGAGCTCAGCAGGTGACCCGCGAGAGTCTGGAGAACCGATTTTACCTGAAACGTCTGCGCGATAATTTCTTTCGGCTTTTTTCACCGTACTTCTGATTCCCGTTTTCCCTGTGACAGCAGAACCGGTTGACTGTATAATATACTACCATTGATTTATCAAATCATGTCCCAGGGTTGTAATTAATTTTTCCCGAAATTGGTCAAATCGTGATCCTACGGTTGCTACAATCTTAGACATAACTTTAAATCCCAAATCATGGTCACTTTCACACATCTCTAAAAAGGCAATCCTGTCAATAAAAAGCAGTGTGCACTCATCAGACAAACATCTGGCTGTTAGTGTATACTTGTAAGGAGGAACAAGACTTGACCATCCTAAGATCATATCTTTTGTCATGGTAGCAATTACCTTGCCTTTTAAGAGAGAAACCTCATCACTACTCTGCACTATACCAACTCTACCAGACAATACAAAATATAGACTTCTAGGATCATCTCCAGAGCTAAAGATATTTTCGCCATTTTTATATATTACTTTCCCGCAGATTTTTTGTACTTCACAAAGCTGTGAATCAGAAAATTTTTCAAAAAATTTAATATTTTTAAGTACGCTTATATCTACCATTAGTTTCTCCATACTGGGTCAAAATTATAGGCTTTACATTATTACTCAAAACGTCTACAAACATCCGAATCCTGCATCTGATGGAATCTATACGCTATGATTTCCGCAAGATTTGACATCACTTGATAGCCAAGCTTTAAATCAGATTCAAACAATTCCATCAGAAATGATTTTTTTAAGATCAGCACAGTACATCTATCTGTACCGCATATTGCTGAAAGCAGATACTTATAAGGTGGCACAAAGCATGACCAACCCAGGCATCTGGAAGAGGTTTCAATGTATATAGTACTCTCTTTTGAGTTTACCCTGCCTGGAAGATCAAATCGGATATCAACCTCACCGTCTACAACTATCAAAAGACGATCTGCCGCTTCATTCTCTTTAAATATAGTTTTTTCTTTTTTAAACTTTTTCTCAATACAGCCTGATAAAATAAGATCAAGCTGATAATTTTTAATACCCTTAAAAATATCTGTCTGTGATAAAAAATTTATATCTGGCATAAGTGCTCTCCAAATTAGTTAATGGATATTACCTGAATCTTGCGTAAATAATATTGAAGGGTATCATAAAAAGTTATATATTTAAGCGGTTATACAGCAATTTATTTGGATATAGCCGGCACCTTATTTGTTATTGCAAAATAAAATCAAACTTTTCAAAATTGTTATTTCTTCGGGATCATTGATCTAACTGAATCTACTTCATTATCAAAAGTACAAGGTAGACACGTACAGTTTCGCGCTTAATGCTTTTTGTCTTCGGTAAGCCTGATGATTGCCAAATTCAGGTATTAATTCATCGGACATTCTTTTGCACTGCCCTTTTTCTGTTTCCGTACATGAGTTATCAGGATCGGTTGTAGTAATTGTATATAATTTTTCACAGGAAGAGGCCTGGGCATAGATTTTGCCTGGCACATGAAGCACCCAATAGGAACAACATTCTCACCACATTTTGTATTTATTTTTAAACATACTCAAAACCCGCTTATGTTAAAAAATCTGTTTGAAATATGATCCCTATTCAAGGTTCAACAGCCTTGCTTTTTGAATTGAAACACATCGCCAGATTATCACATCATTGGAACCAATATCAAGTAGTTCGTGTACGACATGCACATTGTAGTCTGTCTAATCGGCAGAATCGGAAGATAAGGCAAATAGGCTGGTTAGTGAGTAAATTATCTGCCGTTTAAAGAATATAAATATAGAGCCATGAGACTGACATCATAATTATATTATATCCCACTTTTTCTTTCACCTCAATAAAAATATTATGTCTATAAAACAGTATGAAAGGATTTTCATCCTGTTAGATTTTAAAGGAGGATCTGTTCCGAAAAAAAATTGTGAGACCAAAAAAAATTGATCAAAAGCCAATAGTAGACTTGCCCCCTTTAAAGGTTCTGAAGTATTAAACATATTCTTGCTCTGTTATTATTTCGTGTTTTTATATATAAAAAAAGAAGATTCCCTTCAACATCTCAATATCGCCATATAGAACAGGTTTTATGAATCACTGATGATGTTCTCACGTCAGATAACTTTAAAAGTAATAAAACCTGAACCGAGTCCGATGAGAACACCTACCATAATTTCAGAGAATCGGTGACCGATGAGATCCTTTAACACGGGATCATTTTTTACCTCCTGTTTTAATGCGGAATACCTGTTCTGAAATGTATGATAAATCGTATACATTCTGCTTCGGTCATAAATGACAATACACGCCACTACTATCGACAACCCGGACAATGGACTCTGTACCCCTGAAGATAAAAGTATTGTCAGTGTGCTTGAAGCTATCAAGGCACTATGTGAACTCGGCATCCCTCCGGCCCAGATCAATCGCACCAGGATACGGGCCTTATCGTTTAACCCATAACGGATAAGTCCAAATAGGACCTTTGCAATTTATGCCACCAGCCAGGATATTGTTGCTGCTACGATTATGGTATTCATCATTCCAAGCTCAATAATAATGATATTCCGAATTATCAGAATGAAAATCTTTTTCCGTTAATCCAACATTCAGCCTTAAGTCCCGAAATACATCTTCCTCGACAAGGCCGTAAGGGATAGACTGTTTATTGAAATAGATTACCAAGCGTCTTGCTGAAAAGGCCATGGAAAGCGATCTGAACCACCACATGGAAATATGATGAGGTCTCGGATCTATTGGTGAGCAAGGTGGATGACACATGAGCCGGATGATTCCATTGTCATGTATCAATCATTGGATGGAAGACAGGGATAAAACGTTTGATGCACTCGCATTGTTGGCTACCATGTGCTCTCACATGTCCAAAACAAGGGGGGGAGCACATAGCATGTTATTATGGTTATGTATCATGGGGTAAATTCAAACTATAAACGGCACTTACTTCTTGCTCCCTTTCTTGCCTCCTTTCTTGCCTCCTTTACCACCCGAACCAGGAAGGCGAAAAACAGTTGCGGGGGTTGTTCCCAAGATTCCGGTGTCAGGATCGGTTGCAGTAATTGTAATAGTTTTGGTGTCACGTGCCATTGTTGATCCATTCCAGTGATCTGGAAAGGGGATAACCCAGGCATCGGTTGTTGTCCAGTAAACCTCGCCTTTTTTTGAGTCAAGCTCTCTTGAGCTGCCATCCTTAAAATGGCCGGTTGCGGTAAAAGTAATTCGTGCTTGATGTTCAAACCTTTGGTTATAGGGTTCTATCGTTATGGAAAGAGGATCATCGTTACCCAATACAACCATATTCAGCTTATAAACGCCTGTCTTGTCTGTTTTAGAATCTGTAGCGGTTATTCTAACCTCTTTTTGCTTTGAAACACCGTATACTTTACCAAAATTATTAACCTTTGCAGATTTTGAAGATGATTTCCAGACAACCTGTTCGGTAAGATCTATCTGCTGACCATCTTTATTCACTCCAACAGCGGTAAGGTCAACGCTATTTCCTTTGATAACCACAGGAAAGAGATCAGAGGACCTTATCTCTATCTTGTCCAAAGAATTTTTATAATCATTAATAATATTAATCGGCTTGCTTCCGCTTATTCCCGTATCAGGATCTATTGCTGTTACTAATATCGTTCCTTCTCTTTCTCCCGTAGACAAAATACCGCCTGAATCAATCTGAGCAAGCTTTGGAATATCCGTAGCCCATTCAACACCGCCGGTAATGTTTGAGGTAGACCCGTCACAATATATTCCCATAGCAGATACCACCATCTTCTCATTAAAATACAGTGTCTGCTCCGGACTTGCTATCTTTATGTATTTAAGGTCAGATTCAGGGGATACAGATGTTTTGTTTTCCACAGGCAAATTATAAATGACCCTGGTTTCTAATTTTTTCCCAGGGAAAAAAAGTGTATCCATAATTGCAGCGGGCATTTCCTGATCAGGTAAGGTCTTGTTAACATCATTGGGTGAATTTGGTTTTTCCACTCTACCCCAGCGTTTACTCGGACCGGAATGGCAAGAACCGCCGCAGCCGCGCTCATTTATATTGGTGTATACGAAAGACCTGTATATGGTTTTGTTTGCCTTTCCACTTAAATCAGGGGTTTCTATCTCCCTATAATGATTCTTGGTGAGGAGTCTTGTGTCATGGCACCAATTGCATTGCATGTTTGCCATCCTCTCCTGGCGACTGTTTATATGTTCATGATGGGCTATGGATTCAATACTGATATGCTGATCCCCTTTATATTCATGACAGCTTCGACAGTCCAGGTTCTCAACTATTGAATAATCATCACCCCATGCAGGCGTTGTCCTTCCTCCATGACAGCGTGTATTTGAACATGTCATGCTTTCGGGGTCATAGGAAGCTACTCCCTTTTTTGAATTATATTCAGGCATTATTGCAACATCAGCGGGCAGACTTTCGTCATAATGTTTATCTGTGCCGTATCCAGATCCATAATGACAAATGGAGCAGGAATCGTCCACGCCCGGCAGGGCATGCGCCGGATGACTGCCTGCCCTATTGGGACCACTGTCGTCAAAAGGACCGTTCCCATGGCATGACGTGCAGTCCTGTCGGATAAAAGGGGATTCAAGGTGGCAGTCTGTACAACTGGGGCCTGTTGAAGGATTTGGAGTAGTCTGGTGACAAAGGTCGCAAGTCTTATCCATCTCAATCTCGCAGGACCTTAGTGATCCTAGATTATCCTCCCATCCCCATGAATCAAGATCTGTATCGGCTTCTGGATGAAGGGAATGACATGATCCGCAGGTTGACAGACCGGATATGGAATATTTGCCATGATCAGGCATTGAGACGTGCTCATCTCCATGGACTAAACCTGGAGGTGTCATCAAGCAGAAAAAGATAATAAGCCAAGAATAAAGTATCATAAAGAATGTCAACTTGTTTTTTCCTTTAATCATAATATTTGCCCCTTTAGAGATATGTGGTTTCTTCCGCATTCTTCAATAAAGTCTACTACATAAAAAATTCAAGTCCACTGACCTATCCTTTATTCCATCCCCAACCGTCACCTTCTTTTTTCACAAAATGACCGGATTTTTTCATTCCATTTTTACCCGATTAGCAACACTGCTGACTGCACTTGATTTTATAATATAAAGGTTACTCCCAATGTCAAGACAAATATTCACGGGGTATATGGTGCCTCTATCTCGCTAAAAAAGGGACGTGATGGCAATTGAGCCGGTTCCCTCTTGTAAATTCAAAAGGGAAAATCTTCAATTAACGATTCATCCCCGAGAGGGAACGATAGTTTTTAACTTCGGCTCTTCCAAACCATGCCTCACGTTTTCGCCCTTGCAATTGGTCATTGGTTTATGTATAGATGTCTTCGATATGGTTCTGTTGCTTAAACTCCCGGACTTTATCGTCTATGGCGACTCGCCAAGAAACGCAGAAAGAAGATATTACGGCTGACAAAACCTGGTAAAAAGCACCGAGGCTAAAATCCTAAATAAAGCCAATGATTAACACAAAATGAAAGCTGACAAGTGCAAATGTAAGGAGATGACCTCTATCTGAAGTCCGCTATGTCCTCTGACCTCCTCAATCTCCCCTTTATCAGGTTTTAAATTGTTT
>JAFDJA010000082.1 GCA_019307745.1 Deltaproteobacteria bacterium
TTTAAGGTAAAAGCTTGTTATTCGTGCCAGGAAGTTGTTCCCGGGTCGTTTACTGAAACAAATCTTGTTTTAGTATAGATCTAATCAGGATTTAAATCCCTGCATTTTCCGCCAAAAGGGAAAACATCTTTGAGTCCCGGGGGTACCCGGCAGGGCAATCTATTTGAAAAAGTCAAATATCAACTATCGGTAAATGCGGCAATCACTTCTGATTTGATTTCCCGCTATCTTTCTACGCACCTTCCCTTACATGAGGAGAATTTTATGGGTCGGAGAACAAGGATCATTTTTTTTACTGCGCTTATGTTCTGCGCGTTAAATTTTCTGTTACCAGTCATATTCCAGTCAAGTCCTGCATATGCGGCAATTGAATCAAATATTGTACTGGGCTGTCCCACGGATTCCTCTATCAAGGTAAGTGTCCTTTTCACCGAAGACATTCCTGAAGAATTCAAGATTGGTTATGGAACAGATTTCGGTTCCGGAACTACCTATGCCTATACCAGTGAGGCAATCGCCGCGTCCGGCGTGACTCCGGGCATTGTAACCCTGAGTGGACTGATGGGAAATACACGCTACTTTTACAGGGTTATCTATATAGACAGCGGAGCCACCAGCTACAGCGACGAATATTCATTCCGTACACAGGCAAATGCCGGAAATGAATTCTCATTTGTAGTCCAGGCAGATCCGCATTTTGATCCCAGGGTGATGGATTGCAGTCCTGTAACACCCGAAAAATATGACAATGACCCTGATACCTGGATAGAAACCTCCAATAATATTGTTGATTTTTATCCTGTTGATAATAATCGGGGTGCTGGTGACGACACACCGGATTATTACACAAACAACACTCCTGACTTTTTCATCGACCTTGGAGACACATTCATGCTTGAAAAGGTGTCCGGCAAAAATGATTATTATGGCTACGGGTTTACCAATTACCCTGTTGACGGCCCTGACATTGACGGAAATGGCGATGGATTCACCTATAATGATGTGGACCTGACCTATGGTTACGTGCGTAACGAATTTTTCTCACTTGCCTCCCACTCTGTCCCTCTCTTTCTGGTCACAGGCAACCATGATTCTGAAAAGAAAACTGCCATATCCCGGGATTCTAAGCATGTAACATGGGCAATTACCGCGCGCAGGAAATACTACCTGAACCCTGTGCCGGACGGTACGTTTTATACAGGCAGCACGGAAATCGACAGCTTTGACAGCAGCATCCGTGACACCTGGTTCGAATGGAAGTGGGGCAACGCCCAGTTTATAGTGCTTGATCCCTATTGGTACTCAACCGACAGTAAATATTGGGGCCTGACTCTCGGAGAAGATCAGTATGAATGGCTCCACACAATCCTTCAGGAGGACAACCCTGACATAAAATTTAAATTTGTCTTTCTCCATTACCTGGTGGGGGGGTCCAAAGATAGCGTAGGCACAGGGCGCGGCGGAAAAGAATATGCCCCGTTGTATGAATGGGGGGGGCATGATACTGTTCCCGTTCAATCTTCCGACATCCCGCCTGTCATAGGCAGTTACTCCTTTGATACGAATCGTTCGGGATGGAGCCACGGCCCCATACACGACATGCTGGTTGCAGGCAATGTAAATGCCGTATTCCACGGACATGACCACCTTTTTGTAAATCAGGTTCTTGACGATATCTACTATATTGAAGTGGGACAGGCCGGACACGGTATAGGCACTCCTCGTCCGGAACATTATGGATATATGGACTATATAGGTGATGCCGTGGGAAGCTCAGGCTATATGCGTGTAACCATAGACAGCACTGAAGCAGTTCTCCAGTATGTCCGGGCGGTTAGTGCGGCAGATGAAAACCCTAGTTATACGGGAGATATTGACTATGAATTCACTATTGAGGCGAGTAATCCAGGTGATCCTATACCTGGAGACATAAACCGGGACAATTCAATAGATCTGACCGACCTTATTGTCTCCTTACAGATCGCAAGCCTGGCAAACACTGGAACCGAATCAATAACCACGCTGGCCGACGTTAACAATGATGGCAAAATAGGTATTGAAGAGGCTGTCTATATTTTACGTTATTGTGCGGAAAACTTTTAATGTAAATTCAATTAAATAATTAAATTCATATTAGACGGCATTTGACTGACAGTAAATTGTTGACAAAATCCCTTTGTTATCTTTTTTAAGGATAAAAACATATGAAGTCAGAATTTCAAAAAACCTTTAAAATACTAACCATTATTGTCCTATTGTTGTGTATCTATGCTGGTCACTGTCTGGCAGCAAGTGATGTATTTGATGTAAGTTATGGCTTCAGCGAGAATTTTGGCGGCAACATTGTTCTTGGAAGACCCACAGACTCCTCTATAACAGTGAATGTCGAATTTGATGTTGATCAGGATGAAGTATATATTGAGTATGGCACAGATACAGGAAGTTATCCCAATTCAACCGGAACAACCACAGATGTGAAGGGCTATGTGGAGGAGTCCGGCGACACCACCTTTCAGACCTATGAACAGGCGATTACCGGACTGCAGGCAGATACCCGCTATTATTACAGGGTGGTCTCCACCATAGGTGAAAATACCAATTATAGTGATGAGCATACATTCCATACTCAGAGATCCAAAGGGGGCAGCTTCACCTTTACCATTGTGGCAGACTCGCATCTATTTAACTCAAAACACATGTTTGAGGGCCGGTATGCCCGGGCAATGAAAAACGTTGCTGCTGACGAACCTGACTTTCATATTGACCTGGGTGATACATTTTACGTGGACCATATAAATAGCCCTGATTTTGATGTTGTTTTTGAAAGGACCATTAAGCACAGACCCTATTTTGGATTCGTCACCAACTCTGCCCCGCTTTTTCTGGTACTTGGCAATCATGAATCTGAATGGGAGTGGATAGACCTTGGATGCCCGGATGGTGACAGGGATTGGGATGAAAATCTGCCCGAATGGGAGACCGTGGCGAGAAAGGCCCTGTATCCTAATCCTGATCCACACCTCTTGGACTTTTACTCCGGAACAACTAAAGACTGGGGCACCGTCACTGACGAATATGGCGTTGAATTTGAAATAGGCCGTCGTGAGAGCTACTATGCATGGGAATGGGGGGACGCCCTGTTTTTAGTCCTTGACCCATACTGGGAGAATCCCACTGGGAGTGTGGACTGGGAAGGTACCCATGGTGATGATCAGTACATCTGGTTTAAAAAGATCCTGGAAAACAGTGATGCCAAATGGAAGTTTGTATTTGAGCACCATATATATGGCAATAACCGCGGTGGTGTTGAGGCTGCATACAAGTCAGAATGGGGTGACGCGGCTAATTACCCGTCACAGCGTCCAGGCTGGGAAAAGACCATGCATCAGATCATGGTGGATACTATAGACCCGGATGGCGGCTCAATCTACTTCCAGGGACATGACCACCTCTATGCCGTGGGTCAAAAGGATGGAGTCTATTACGTGGAATGCCCCATGCCCGGGGCCGACTCTGATGATGATGGAACTGCGGACGGCCCATACTTCCCGGACGGAGGAAATTCAGGCGCATACGATGAAAGTGATGTGGTTTTAAACAATTCCGGTCATGTGCGTGTAAAGGTTGCTCCAACAGGTTTGATTGTGGACTATGTAAGTGCCAAGCTGGACACAGATACAACGGTTAATGGGGATGATGGAGGGCAAAACGGGAATGTTGCCCACTCTTTTACAATAGGAGATTCATATATACCTTCATATATCCCTGGTGATATTGACAGCAGCGGAAGCATTGATCTCAAAGATATTATCATATCCCTGCAGATAGCATCCAAAACGCAACCAGGGAAATCTGTCTACTCCTGGGCAGACGTAAATGGAGATAATAAAATAGGGTTGGAAGAGGCAATATATGGGATGAACGCGCTGAAAGAAATAGGGAATTTTTGACACCTGAATCTTACATAAACAATATTGAAGGGTATCATAAAAAGTAATATATTTAAGCAATTACACAGCAAATCATTTGGATATATCAGGTACCTTATTGGTTATAGCAAAATAAAATCAAACTTTTTAAAATTGTTTGCCCTTCGGGAGCATCGAGTTCACCAAATCTATTGCGCTATAAGGCGTTCACAGTAGATAAGTGCAGCTTCACACCTGATAACTTGTATCTGCGGTAAACTTGATGCTTACAAAATTAAGAAAAGAAATTTCAGCACTTGTCCTGAAGTGCCAGGATTCGTCTTTCCAGTTATTCTACCACTCCATTACTTAAACAACCTGCCGCAAAGTCTATTTCTTGACTTTGATAATTCCCATTGATAAATTACTCCAAGTGTCATCCGGCCAGCCTTTTGCTTATCCAGATAAAACCCTTAGACGGTTTAGGCCTTTTTCCAATGAAAAAAATCCTGATTCCTCTACTGATACTCGTGCTTTCTAATATGGCCCAGGCCACAGAAGTTGATATCTCCTCATATACTATTGGGATCGAGGGGTCTAAGACCCTTCTCTTTGGAAACTATACTACCATAGAATTTTCTCCGCATTTTGAATTCACAGAATACTCCAGCTCACAGCGAAATGACCCTACCAGAAGATTTGGCCTGGACAGCTACATAGACTATGGAAGGAATCATTCCTTTGATTTGGGCATAGGCCTGGCTCAATTTACTTCAAGCGTTACCAGCCCGAGCAGTACTTCTTGGGAGGAGCAACAGAGCGAGCAGAAAGATCTGCTGCTTATCTATACTAATAAATACTTCAGAAAGACCTCTATAAGGTGTGGGCTCCATAATGTATCTACGGATAATAAAGGCAGCCTGAACGTCAATGCCGTTATAGCTGGGATAGATACAAGGCTTGCCGGTTCCCTCAATATCAGCCTTTCATATTATTTGTCATCCTATGATGACTCCCTTATTTCCACACACCAGATTAGCCCTTGCCTGGGTTTCTCTTTTAATAATAACCGGTTTTACACGCAAAGCTCTGTCAATTATATCCTATTGTCTGATAATCCGCTGTTTGAGGACAAGAAATTCCTCTCTTTGGAGCAGTCCCTTAACTTCTACTACAGGAAACTGACATTAAGCAGCTCAATATTTATGGGGGAATCCGCGTTAGCGGTTCTTGGTAATGGATACTCTATAATAAATAACCTTACAGTCCATGAATCAGGATATGGGCTGGGCGCGGCCTTAGCGCTTAATAAGGCAGTCTTAATAAGACTTCAATATCATCGGAGAAAATATAAAGATGAGGAATTTGATGAACAGGGTATAGTCAATAGCGTGGAACAGGGTATAGTCAGTAGCG
This sequence comes from Deltaproteobacteria bacterium, assembly GCA_019307745.1. Classification (GTDB taxonomy): domain Bacteria; phylum Desulfobacterota; class DSM-4660; order Desulfatiglandales; family HGW-15; genus JAFDJA01. Next base: position 5,325 of record JAFDJA010000082.1, read on the forward strand.
TGTATGTCGGCATAACTCTTTCAAACTGAGAAACAGTTTTAAGACAGAAGGAGAGCTAAAGATCTTCAGCCCTCCCTGTCTATCAATAATCTCAGGCTTAACCCCTAATCATCCTTGTTCTCTGTCTCCGTGTTCTGCTTTTGCTGCTGCTGGTTCTGATTCTGGGAACCCTCGTCCTGTTGTTCTGTGTTTTGATTTTGACGATTCTGCATGTTCTGATTACCGTCCACCACCACCTCCGGAACCACCGGAACCTCCGCTACCGCCGGAACCACCGGAACCTCCGCTACCGCCGGAACCACCGGAACCTCCGCTACCGCCAGAACCACCGGAACCTCCGCTACCGCCAGAACCACCACCTCTGGAGCCGCCAGTGCCTCCACTACCCCTGGAGCTTCCAGTACCACCACCTTTTTCACCGCTATATCCATGTTGGCTACCCAGTGCCTCTGCCCCTTGTCCCCTTTGCATGCCATCTCTAAATCCTCTGGTCACCTCTGTGGGATCATTATTTCTGCTCATCTTCATAAAGGTGTTTCGAACGTTATTCATCTCCTGGGTACTAAATCCGTTTTTCAAGCCCTCACACAGGAGCCCTGCTGTATCACTTGAAGAGACTCCATAACGTGCCATCGTCTTGGCGGTAGTAAATGTCTCTTGAGAAAGCCTCTTGCCCTCAGCATCAGACATATTACCCTGTCTTTGCCTCAGCGTCTCTACGGTCTGCTCCACATCAGCCTCTTTCATGCCCGCGCTCATACCTTCCGCTATATTGTTTCCTATATCCTCTACCCCGTCTGGGTCTTGACCAATCCTATTGGCCTGTGTATAGGCAAACTGGTATCGGTTTGACACCGCCTCCATTGCCTGGATAATCCTTTGCTCGGTCACCTTTTTCGCAAATCCCTCATATGCCTTTTCTTGTATTGGACCTTGAGGTATGCCGTTCTCCTCTGCGTCTGCAAGAATCTGTTGAACCCTGGATCTCTCCTGTACGGTAAACCTGTTTTGCTCCATCAGTTGAGACAAAGTTGGAGTATCTTCTGCAAATGCCGTAGACCCATAACAGAATGTGGTTATGAGGATCATTAAAATTAAATTTTTCATAATTCAGCCCTCCTTCTTTTTATCTATATAACGAAAACAGATAGAAATGGTTACATCTCCGGTATGAAAATACAGTTTTTTGACCCAAAATCATCATCTTCAAATACCTCGCATTCTGGCACAACAACTTCATTATCTACAGAAAAGAAGTAGCTAAACTCCCGGTCACCGGGAATCGATACTTTCCATTTATCATTGCCCACCTTCTCTGCGGTATGTGGTTGAAACCCATCCAGAGAGCTAAAAAAAAGTACCGTCTCTGCCGTATCCGGCCCTTTAATATACATCTCAACCTGATCTCCCTTGATCTTATAATAATGGCCGGAACAGCCAGCAAACAGGATCAGGAGTAAAAGCAGTGTGTACAGGGGTATTTTTTTCATTTATATCTTCTTAAAGAGTATGGAGTTTTCACCACCAAAATCATCATGCTCCTTTGTCTGAATTGTTGGGTCTGAGATCCTTTCCCGCTTATCAAGGACATAGGTAAACCTGTGCTCCCCGGCTGAGAGGTTCATGGTTATATCCCAATAACCACTTGACCCAAGCCTGTTCATGGGCAATACTTCCCACCCTGTAAATGTACCTGTAATTTCCATATTGTCGGCATCTGGTTTATAGATTACAAACCTATGGGCCGAGGCCTCAGATATACGTGGGACAGGAGTATAAAGGAGCATAAACAGGATCACCATGGCAGCCGTTGCCATAACTCCTGATGCAAATATGCCCGCAGGTCTGAAAACTCTGGACAGAATACTCCGTTTCTCCCGTACCTGCACTGACGGTGACCATTTGACAAAATCCGCCCTGAGATGGGATTCCTGTTCAAGCAGACCAATGATATCCTCCATAAAGCCCTGCTCTTTGTGGATCTTTTTGACAAACTGTATCTTCTCATCTATCGAAAGTTCATCATCAATATACATGCTTATAAGCTCTTCCATCTCCTAATCTCCTTTGGAAAGTAGTTCCCTCAACCTTGTTCTGGCCCTGTGGACTCTAACCTTGACGTTTGCTTCACTTATCCCGACAATTGACGCGATCTCCTTATAAGAGAGGTCTCCGTTAAGTACCAGGGATATTACCTCCCTTTCGTTATGTCCCAGTCTCTGCAGTCCTTCAAGTACATCCCGATATTCTTCTTGGATCAAAAGGGATTCCTCTACACTCCTTGACCGGTCCTCATATTCCTCATCAACATTATGAACATCTCTTTTCTGTTTTTTTAACAGATCCATTAGGGCATTCCGCGCGATCTTATAGAGCAGAGAGGCGCTATACTCCTGGTTTCTATAATGCTCCAGGTAGCGGGTAAAGCTCTCCTGCATGATATCCCTCGATATTTCACAATCCCCGGTGTACCTCATCAGGTAGGCGAACAGCTTCTCCTTGAATTTGTTATAAAATGCGATATAAGGATCCATATGTGTAAATATAACGTTTTAGGCTCAAAAAAGTTACAAAAAAATAAATACTGTCAGTACTGTCTGAATAAAGGGTTGTAGGGGGACTGAGGATGGTTATTGAGCAGTGTCTTTGAGGGCTTTTCCGGGAACAGATTTTGAGGTTTTTGGGGGCTTGATTTTGACGGACTTGAATGCGCGGAAGCCTGATCCTCGACTTGGATAGAGAGTATTTATTTACAACAGAGGTGTCATGCTAAAGCTTGATCTGCGACACGGATACTGGGGAAAAATTTTTTGGGCCCTGAAATGAGAGGAGATTTGTAAATATGAATGTGCACGCAAAAACAAGACTCTTTACGTATAATTTTATCACTCCAGAATCCCTTTATCTATCCAGGCCTGGAACAAGTCCTTGTTTTCACTGGAAAGTGTGGGGCTGCCTTTTGGCATGGTATTATTTTGAATCCTTGTGTTAGCAGCATTTGCATTGGGCTTTGCTAAGGCATATGTATTAAAATTTACACCAGCGGGAGCTCCGTTCCTTGCCGATCCTGAAACATTACTTCCATGACAATTAATACAGAAGTTGTCCAGGATATCTTTGATATGAGATTTATAGGTCACTTCATCAATGTGGCCATCACAATCGTCATCAACCCCATTGCTTATATCTTCTGTTGCTCCCGGATTAATCCCGGCATCAGTATCATCACAATCAATATTGTCTGTCACATAGCCTGTTGGGACTCCACCTTCCGCTATTACGGTACTGGCGGGGTTGCCATAACCATCACTGTCTGAATCCTCATAATAGGTTGCCTCGTCAGAACCTGTACAATCCTGATCTATTCCATCATCTGGAGTCTCTGTTGCTCCTGAATTAATCCCGGCATCAGCATCATCACAGTCACCTGAGGTTGCTGTTAAGTTGCTGGCAAGATAATAGTTTGTCGGTTGTGTTTCTGCCTGCTGACTTGTGCCTTCTGAGTAAAGGTCACCATCAGCGTCAAGATACCAGATCTGAAGATCAAATCCTGTGCAATCCTGGTCAATGCCATCATCTGCTATCTCTGTTGCTCCTGAATTTATCCCGGCGTCAGTATCATCACAATCAGTATTATCAGTCACATAGCCTGTTGGCTGAGTGGCAGAAAAAGTTGAACCTGAAGGATCTCCAAAACCATCACTGTCTTCATCTTTATACCAGACAGGAAGATCAGTTCCATCACAGTCCTGGTCAATACCATTATCTGCTAACTCTGTTGCTCCTGGATTAATCCCGGCATCAGTATCATCACAATCAGTATCGTCTGCTACATAACCTGTTGGCTGAGTAACGGATGTGGTTGTTCCTGAAGGATCTCCATATCCGTCACCATCACTGTCTAAATACCAGATGGTCAGGTCAGAACCATCACAATCCTGATCTATCCCGTCATCAGCCGTTTCTGCTGCTCCTGGATGTATTGAGCTGTCATCGTCATAACAATCTGTATTGTCTGCCATGTAACCTGTTGGCTGGGTCTTGGATGTGGTTTTTTCAAAAGGATCTCCATACCCGTCACCATCACTGTCTAAATACCAGGTTAAAGCGTCATCTCCGCTATCACTTCCACCAGTCCCGATAATGAAGAGCGCACCGGTAAAAATGCTAAGTAGTAATACAAAAATTGAATAATAGATTCGATTAGAACTTTTTGATATCATTTCAGAACCTCTGTTGAAGATTAGATATTAATCCCTCAAAAAAAAGTCCTTAACCTGCCGACGTTTATGCAATTCTACAGCCTTCTAATATCTGTTTTTAAAGATTATCTTCTCAACGAAACAGTGATAATTCAATTAGGAACAAAATATGTATAATTTGAGGTGTTTTCCTGTGAGGCAATCTCCTTGACTGAGGTTAGTTATTATAAGGGAAAATACATTTCGCTATAATTAGATAAAAATATGTAATTTAAGTCAAGAAGAATCAATTTACATAATCGCAACGACTGGGATTGTGGGCCGTACCTTGGAGGGTTTTTCAAGGAACTGTTTTGGGGACTTTTTTTTGATCTTGATTTTGATGGGCTTGAGTGTGCGGAAGCCTGATCTTCGACATGGACGGAGAGTATTTATTTACAAGAGAGGTTTCATGGCTCAAACAACTAATCCAATTTTTTTATTTCCGTTGCCGTAGGCTGGTAATTGATTGTTTTGTTGTACATTATTCCTGGTTTTTTCTTGCATTCTCAATTTCTTTTTTCAGTTCTACAGCTAAGGCTTGTATCTTAGGCATAAAATCGTTCACCATTGATTGACCTATAAACATTGAACCCTTCCTGACTTCAGGCATTTTTTCCATCATTGCTTTGCCCGTAGTACTCTTATAAAAAGCCAACATATCATTAATTTCGTTTTCAGAGTAATGCTTTAGATAAAGATCTATCATTGACTCTTGCATCCTTTCCCAATTCATCTCTTCCTTCATAAGTGCCAACATTCTGGACTTATATTTATCAAATAGTTCTTGCTCGGAAGGCATCACTCCAAGTTGCTGATTCATGCTTATCATCACTTGTTCCATACGAGAATAATAGTTGTCTACCATAGTGTCAGCGTCCATCAAGGTTAGTAGCTCCAAAGCATCATTTCTATTGCTCACTTCATCGGCAAATCCAAAAACTGGAAATGACAATAATAAAATAATAGTGATAAATCTTTTCATAGCTACTCCTTTTTTCACACAACTTGTTATAGGATAGTACTCTTCCTTTGTCTGGCGTATCTTTCGTGAAGTACAGAGGCTAAAAAACAGGGTAAAAAATGGATCATGTCCTCTCTTGACTCTTACGGTTAATACAAGGCACGCAAGACATTGATTAAGCCTTAAATATTATAATTTCAAACTACCAAGCCATACTCATATAAGTCAAGTTCAAACAATATCCAGCTTAAATATCGACTACAAAAGCATTTTATCCTTCTTATTTACCTTCCCCGGCTTACACATTTGTATCTTTTCCAGGACAAACGCAAATGGGCAAAAGAAAAGATATTCCAGAATGGAAAGATATTCACGATTAGAACAAATAAAGGGAGAAATTTTAAATAGTTTGTTGTGAAAAGAGCATGATAGATAGATCAAAAGGAATAATATTTCGATAATAAACGGTCATATGATTTATTCTAATTTTGATTTTCTGTTGTTAATTGCCTTTGACTTTGATATTTAAACAAGACATTATTGAAAGGCAAACAGAGAACCTGATAAATACCTGTGGAGACTGACAATTATGAACAAACGAACGTCAGCGATCATAGTATTCTTGCTTCTTTGCGTGGCCTGTGTAGCACACGCGCTCTATTACTACCCCCGCCTGCCGGCACAAATTGCCCACCACTTTGACACGTCAGGGCAGCCTGACGTGTGGGGCAGCAAGATACAATTTTTGATTATCTACCTGGCAACTATTGCGGTCATTGCTGCAACCTTCCTTGGTTTTGGCCTGGCACTGTCAAAGATACCCAATTCGTTAATCAGTCTTCCAAACAAAGAATATTGGCTGACTCCGGAACGCCGCCAGCAGACTTTGGGCTACCTGTTGCCACGGTTTTTCTGGCTTGGATCTCTAGCCCTTCTCCTGATACTCGACATCTTTCATCAGACAGTTCTGGTCCATCTCGGCAAGGCAACCAAACTCAGCCATTTCGGGCTCAGTATTAGTATATACCTGGTAATCACTTTTGCGTGGTGCATTACGATTTATAAAAAATTCAGCAAGAAGCAATCCCAGTAAGAATTTTCATGAGCGGTAACTTCTTATGCAGAAAGAGACTGTCTTTGCTTACCGTTTCATACAGACTATACAATCATTGTTGGGAAAAGGAGAAGAATATGAAGGAACCGCAAGAATGCAGGGTGGTCATCGGACTTGCTGACATTACCGGATTTGCAAAAGCATGCGAGAACAAGCCCGATATAGAGACATTCGAGATGTTAAACAAGTTCTACGGTTTTATCGGTAAAGTCATCGGTAAAGCCGATGGTACAGTGATCAAGTTCATGGGTGATTCAGCCCTCGTCATGTTTCCTGAAGACAAAGCCAAACAAGCTGTCGCCTCGTTGCGGGAGCTTGCGTCCACGACCGACGGCGTTTGGTATAAATTTGATGAGAAGTGTTCAGTTCGGACCAAAGCTCACGTCGGCTCCGTCGTCATCGGCCAGATGGGGCCGGATGGACGGCTTGATGTAATCGGAAACACACTCAACCGGCTATTCTTGATGCCCTGGGATGGCCCGGAGTTGTCAGATGAGTTGAAACAATTAGTGGAACAGTAGATTCTCTCAACCAGAGAACCCTTACGATTGAAAATTGAATGACATTTTCAGCGCATGATTCTGATCGTTAGATCCTTATCACCTGAATTGTTGCGAGGACAAGGCATGCCATATAATGAAGCAATTGAGGATGGCATCAACAACATTGTATTGAGTTGGGAAAATACCGATTGCAAAAAAATGTTTGGCGGGTTGTGCTACTTGCTGAATGGAAATATGGTTTGTGGTGTCTACAAAGATTTCCTCATCCTCCGGTTGGGCGAAAAAAATGCTGACAGAGCTTTAAAGTTGCCTTTTGTGAAGTCGTTCGACATCACTGGAAGACCTATGAAGGGGTGGATAATGGTAGAGCAGGACGGATTCAAAGATGATGAAGAGTTGGAAGCCTGGTTGAATCAAGCCAAGAAGTTTGTACATACTTTACCAGCGAAGTAAAAAGGGCCTAACTGTCGATGTACCCGACAGCAGTACAGGATCGCGGAACCGAAGTTTAAAAAATGGGCAAGAGCGCCATCATGAGGCAGGGCCTGGAGGAGGTACAATCCCAAAGTACGGGGCGATGAACATAAACCGGATAAGAGGGATAATAAAGTTTTGGATGAAAAGGTTAAGGGCACAAGGTTGTAAACAAAGACTTGAGAATTCTATATTGTTCACAAGGATCAATCCCTGGACTTGAGTGACCCCTTTTAAAATTAAATTATTAACAAAGGAGCAACGGAAAATGGCAAAGAATAAATTTTTTTCCACGGCTGCTACGCCGAAACTGGATGATTATAAGGAGCATTTTGCGGAGTGTCTCATGATGGAGCGTAAAAACGGGATCCTTCAGGTGCGTATGCACACCAATAATGGACCTCTTAAATGGTCCCCTCAGGTGCACCACATGCTACTTGAGGCCTGGTCTGTGATCGGACTCGATCCTGAAAACGAGGTGTTGATCCTAACCTCCACCGATCCTTACTGGATAGGGGAAGTTGATAGAGAGGCGTTTGCAGAATGGGATGCTATTACTGATCCGGATTTACGTTATAACGGCCTATACCGTCCTACCAAATCTGTGGAAAATTTCATCTGGGGTATCGATATTCCCACCATTTCCGCTATAAATGGCCCGGGCAACATTCACTTTAATTTTGCCCTGCTATGCGATATCACTCTCTGCACACCGGACTTCGTGATTCGAGACAATCATTTCGAGGGAGGAATGGTACCGGGTGACAGCCAGGCAATGTTGTTACAGGGCCTTGTCGGCATCAAGCGTGCCTCTTATATGATGATGATGACAGATGAAATCGATGCTAAGACAGCCATGGACTGGGGAATTATAAACGAAATCCTTCCGAAGGATAAACTCTTGCCTCGTGCCTGGAAAATAGCCGAGAAACTCATGAAGCAGCCTCGGCCTGTCCGTCGCTTGACACACCAGCTCACAACGCGTCCTTGGAAGCGTCTCATTATGGACGATTTTCAGGTTCACATAACAAGTGAAATGTATAGCAGTGCTCTGTTAAGAAGTGCTCACAATTTCAAGTTTCTTAAAGAACGCGGGAGTGAGGAAAAAAAGAAGTAGTAGCATTACTCTGAAGCAAGGTAATAGGTCATATATTATTCAATTTAAGGTACAGGGGACAGTTTAGCTTGTTTTGGGACCTCTTTTCGGCCTAGAAACCCACAAAGCGGGTTTTTACAGGATCGTTTGTTGATAGATTATTGGTGGGCGTTATAATCTGCAATTTTTGATTATCATAATTATTGAAGACTTCAAGTTGTAATCGTAACCTCAGAGCCAAGAGTGTGGGTTATGACTTATAGCAGCTATACGTAACAAAACCTATTTTTTCTAATTAGATTAGTGGGTTAGATGTCCTTATTATCTGCCTGTTTTTAATTTCTGTCAAGTCTCAAATCATAATTCTGGGTGGCCTCTTGCTGATCTATCCATGATAACC
>JAFDJA010000178.1 GCA_019307745.1 Deltaproteobacteria bacterium
AGCTGAAATTGGAGATTTTTCGTCCTTTATGCCATCATGCAATATCTCCGGGGAAGTGAAAATAGGGGAAGGCACATTTTGGGGAACAGGTGCTAAAGTTATTAATCAGAAGTCAATAGGAAATAATGTTACTGTGAGTGCTGGAGCCGTAATCATTAATGACATTCCCGACAATGTTACTGTAGTCGGTGTGCCGGCTAAAATAATTAAAAGTGAAAAGAAAAATTTCTGACCATTCAAGAAATAGACGAATTTTTTTATCTCCACCACACATGGGCGGAAAGGAACTTTCCTTCATTCGAGAAGCGTTTGATAGTAATTATATTGCCCCTTTGGGACCTATGGTCGATGCTTTTGAGAATGAATTCGCTGATTATGTTGGGATAGAACACTGTTTGGCCGTTTCAAGTGGCACGGCCTCTATACATCTTGCTTTGCACCTGGTAGGGATTAATTCCGAGGACGAAGTGTTTGTATCAGATCTTACATTCATAGGCAGTGTATCTCCAATTATATTTTTTAGGGCAACACCGGTTTTTATTGATTCGGATCGCTCAACTTGGAATATGGATCCTGATTTGCTTGAAACGGAACTTTCTGAAAGAGAGGAAAACGGGAAGCTTCCTAAGGCTGTTGTTCCAACGGATCTCTATGGGCAGTGCGCTAATTATGAGCGTATTTATTCGATTTGTGAGAGGTTCGATGTTCCAGTTATTGCAGATGCAGCAGAAGCCTTAGGATCAACTTATCAATTTGCCACAGACCCACACAGACCCACGCAGACTTTTTCTTCAGCTGACTCAGCTGAAGAAAAGAGTTCATCGCTCACGCGAGTAAATGAAAAAAAAGCCGGGAATCAATTCAACATTCAAAACTCAAAACTGAAAACTGAACACCATGCTGGCGTGGGGGCTCGGGCGGCTGTATTTTCATTTAACGGGAATAAGATCATAACAACTTCCGGTGGGGGAATGCTCGCATCTGATGATAAGGACTTCATCGATTATGCTCGAAAACTTTCGCAGCAGGCTCGGGAGGATTTTGTACATTATGAGCATGAGGAGATTGGGTACAATTATCGAATGAGTAATATCCTTGCAGCCATTGGAAGAGGTCAATTAAAAGTCCTGGATGAAAGAGTAAAAAGAAAAAGGGAGATATTTGATTATTACCAAAAAGCATTAAACAATGTCCCTGGAATAGAATTTATGCCGGAGGCTCCTTATTGCAGGTCAAACCGATGGTTGACTGTTATATTGATAACTCCAGAGGAATTTGGGGTAGACAGAGAGACTGTTCGGTTGGCTTTGGAAGCGGAGAATATTGAGTCCAGGCCTGTTTGGAAACCGATGCATCTTCAACCAGTGTTTGATCCGCAGATTACGCAGATTAATGCAGATTTAAATTATAAAAAACGATATCCTTGTCGGGTTGTTGGGGGAGAAGTGGCGGAGGACTTATTTGATAGGGGTTTATGCCTACCCTCAGGCACGGCAATGACGGAAGAGGATATTGATAGAGTTATTGATGTAATTATCAGATACCACAGGCAATAAATGGCAATAAAAAATGTAACTGCTCAGGTTCACCGTTCAGAGGTTCACGGTTCAAGGTTAGGTTGATGAAAGACAGGTTCCCTGGCAAATATCAATTCAAGAGCGTTTTTCAGTTTATCATGGCTCAAGCATGAATTAGGGCAAATTTTCAGGTATTGTTGGTAACCTGCCCGTAATTTTCAGCCCAAGGCTTTTTTGGGCCAAAATCTTGGTCATTCCCACACTTCTGCGTGGGAATGACGGATTGACAAGTGTTCCTGATGTGCGTATAATGGGATGAAAAATTAGGTGAAAAGGAGAGTGCCCAATGTCTAAATCTCGTTTGAATATCAGCCTGGATAAAGATCTTGTTGATTTTGCCAAGGTTTTTGCCGCTGAAAACCGCCTTACTGTTGCAGAAATGATGACACAATATCTTCTGGCCTTAAAAAGGCGGGTGGAAGGGCAAGATATGGAAAAAATTCTTGCCCATCCGGCTTTTCAAGAGGCGATGGAAGAAGTACAGGCCAAACTCATTAAAGGGAGCGCCATCTGGCATTCATATGATGAGGTCTTCAGAGACTAATGGAGATTAAATTCGAAACCGCCTTCTTGAAATCGCTTAAAAAGCATTCTTCAATAAAAAAGGCGGTACAGAAAAAGGTGGATATGATCATTGAACATCCACTGATTGGAGAACCTCTAAAAGGAAAATGGCAGGGTTTGTATTCTTCTCCTGTGAAAAAGAATTTTATCATCATTTATTTATATTGCGAAGTTTGCAGGAAAAAAGGTGATGATCTAGTTGTATGTTGCTTTGATTGCAAGGATACTCATGATAAAACCCTTAAATTTGTCTTACTTGAACCTCATGATAAGGCTTATTGGGATTGAGATTTGATAGTTGTGTCTATACTCAGGAAGGTTCAAAAGATCATTACCTGGCAAACCAGGCAGGATGTGTCATGATGGACAGATTTATACATAAAAATTTATTCCTTGTCTTTGCCCTTGATATTATCCTGGTGGTATTCGCCTGGTATTTTGCCCATCTCCTGCGTTTCAACTTCTCTATCCCTCAGGGCGCTGTCTACAACTTTCAGCGCGTATTGCCTCTCATACTAGTCATTAAGATCCTTTCCTTTTATCTCTTTGATCTCTATCAGGGTATGTGGCGGTATACAAGCCTGACCGATCTTGTGAATATTCTAAAGGCCGGTAGCGCTGGATCTCTTGTTATTATCTTGATGATCCTTTTTGTTCAAGGCTTTACCGGCTTTTCACGTTCCATTTTTATTATTGACTGGTTCCTGACCCTGTTCCTGATCTCGGGAAACAGGGTGATTATCCGGTTGTTTTTCTGGCTGGGTGTGGGTGATGAAACGGCTCGGGTAAGATGGCGTTCCTTCTTCAACTCTTTGAGAGGAAAACATCAACAAGGTAAAAAATTATTGATTATCGGGGCAGGAGATTGTGGTGAAAAGATATGCAGGGAGATCCATGATAATTCTCACCTGGGGTATCAGGTATCCGGGTTTATAGATGATGATCCTTCAAAGGCCAATCTCCAGATCCACGGCATTCCAGTATTGGGAAATAAAAATGAGATACAGTATTTTGCAAAACAGATGGATATAGAGGAATTGCTTATCGCAAGCCCTTCAGCTTCATCTGAGAACATGCGCAATATCGTTTCCCGTTGTGAAGAGAGCGGGATACCTTTCAAGACCGTGCCGGGTATGGGGGAGCTCATTGATGGCCGGGTATCGATCAAGGCTATCCGTGATGTTGCATACAAGGATCTATTAGGCAGGGCGCCGGTTAACCTGGATGAGGAGCGAATCGGTCAATATCTCCACAACAAGAGAGTCTTGATAACCGGCGCAGGAGGGTCCATAGGTTCCGAACTATGCCGTCAGATCTGCAGGTATACGCCTGAAAAGGTTGTGCTTTACGAAAGGGCTGAAAGTCCTCTATATGAGATCGAACTGGAATTGAGGGAGCATTTCCAGTATATCGGGATAGTTCCAAGACTGGCTGATATCCTTGATACCATTCAGTTAGAAAAAATCTTTGATGAGGAAAAACCCCATGTAGTGTTTCACGCGGCTGCATACAAGCATGTGCCTATGCTTGAGATAAATCCCTGGGAAGCCGTGAGCAACAATGTGATCGGAACTCGAAATGTCATTGAGACAGCCCGGAAGTTTCAGGTTGAACGATTTGTCCTTGTGTCTACGGATAAGGCAGTACGACCGGCCAATGTTATGGGGGCCTCCAAAAGACTGGCAGAAATACTGGTCCAGGGGCAGGATGGGGCGGGTAGTTCAGATACCAGATTTATCACGGTCCGTTTCGGTAATGTAGTCGGAAGTGTGGGAAGCGTAGTACCTCTATTCAAAAAGCAGATTGAGAAAGGTGGACCTGTAACAGTCACGCACCCTGAGATAACCCGATACTTTATGACTATCCCTGAGGCATGTCAGCTTATTCTTCAAGCAGGATCAATGGGGAATGGCGGTGAGGTATTTATTCTTGACATGGGTACGCCGGTAAAAATCTCAGATATGGCACGCGACCTTATCAGATTATCAGGTTTTGAGCCCGATGTGGATATCAAGATCGAGTATATCGGCCTCAGACCAGGGGAGAAGATGAGCGAAGAACTTATAACTGATGGTGAGGATGTTATACAGACTTCTCATGAGAAGGTCATGGTTTTAAAGGGGTCTGTCAAAAAAATCGATATTATCAACGGAAAGTTGGATCTACTAATGAAACCTGTTGACGAGCAAGATGGGGAAGGGATAAGGGAAATCCTTAAAGATATTCTGCCGGGATATGCACCGCAAACAAGGGATGTTACTTAGTTTCCATCCAGAAATGGCCCTTTTCCGCAATCTCGGTGTCAATCTGCCAGAGGCAGATAAATCTGCGGAATCAATTGTGCGGCGTACCTGCGTACGCCTCCACATAATTCCTCGATTTCCTTGACCTTGCGAAAAATTCCTCATTTCTGAATTGGAAACTGCACAGTGCCTTCCATTCATTTCTGGATGGACACTACTTAGAAATAGCTGATTAGGGGTCTTTATGAAAAACGGAAAAAAACAACTGGTTTTCGGTATCATCATCGGATTGATTCTGGCCTTTCTCTATTTTCATTTTTTCGCTCCCAGATACGAAACAAAGAAGATGGGATTGTCCATGATTAAGATCGATAAATGGACAGGCCAATCCTGGCGGTTTGTGGATAACAATTGGAAGAAGATACTGGACATGGATGAGGATTGGGAAAAGGTCGATCAGGCTCTCAGGGGGGCACTCAAGACGCCATTTGCCAAAGTCGATACCGGATCGGGATTAAGGAGACTAAGAGAGAACTACCCGGTACTGAAAGATATTCCGGATGATGAATTGCTGGAAAGGATCAAGCTTGTGTATTCAAAGATAGTCCTCGTTAATATGTATTTGAACGATTTTGTCAATAAGGATGAGAAAGACAAAAATTAAACAGTGGAGAGTGAATAGTAGGCGGAAAGGAGTAGTAGCTACAATTATACAATTTCTGAGACGTATTAACAGGTATTGTGTAAGGCAAGGTGGATCTCAATAGCCTTTTCAATCTC
>JAFDJA010000328.1 GCA_019307745.1 Deltaproteobacteria bacterium
GGACGGGGGAGACGAACTTTTCGCAGGATACAGGATGTATCAGGGAGAGTATTGGTCCCAATATTACACCAAAATCCCTGCCTTTTTCAGGAACAGTATGATAGCACCCCTGATAAATTCCCTTCCCGATGCCAGGGGAAAGGCCGGCCTGGAGATGATGAGAAAGATGAAGAAGTTTGTCAAAGGCATGAGTAATTCCTTTCCTGAACGATTCTACGGTTGGCGCGAAATCTTTCCCTTTTCCATGAGGCAAGGGTTATTAAAAGAACCACCTAAAGAGAATCTCCACCTCAAGCTTATCCGCAAAATGGTTGACATAGAAAAGGATCGTTTTCACGGAGATAATATAAACCTGATGCTCTATATGGATGTTAAGGGACTGCTTCACGGCGATATGCTCACCAAGGTGGACCGGATGAGCATGGCCAACTCTCTAGAAGTGAGGGTCCCCTTCCTGGACCACTCTGTTGTGGAATACGTGTTCGGATTAAGAGGCGATACAAAGCTGAAAGGCAGGACCGGAAAGTACATCCTGATGGAGACCTTCAAGGATCTCTTGCCCCCTTCCCTTCACAGGAGACCCAAGTGGGGATTTGAGATGCCTATAGGTGCATGGCTGAGAAATGAGCTGAAGTTCCTTATTGACGAGTATCTGGATGAAGATCATATCAAGAGGCAGGATCTTTTTCATTATGAGGTCATAAAGGAACAGATAGACAGGCACATGAGCGGTCGCCAGGACACCTCATGGAACTTGTGGAATCTTATTGTGTTTCAGCACTGGTACAGGACCTATTTCTAATTCCATGCCATCTATAGACCCAGACCTTAAGGGGTACAACACCATCTTATCCCTCTGGATATTTTATATCCAATCGAATTGCATACCTGCATACAAAGTATTCACTTTCTAATGGAATAAATCCATTCCCAGGGCCTTTATCATACAATATATTTTTGTGATTTAAGCATGTTAACCGATTTCAAGGCTATTTGGCACAACGCTTGCTAAATATACTGGATGGAAAAAAATTCAATTCAAATATTGTAGTATAGAATCCCAGGTAAGAGCTTCTCATCGGTAAGAGTCCTAAACAATTATATGCTTTTTTACAGGGACATCATCAGAAACCAACATTTTAAAACATAAGTGGGAGAATATGCTTATATATTGATTTTTTAATGAAAAAATGATTTACAATATCGTTGTTCTAATCCTTCGCAGTGTAAGGATTATTTGCTATCTCCCACTTTTTTCACGCTATAGTGTTATTCAAACACAAATACAAGAACTAAAATCCTGAATAGGACCACAGAATAAGGATAATAATAATCGACAGTACTTAATCGCTGAAAATATATTGGAGGTATCCCATGCGCGTTATTTTGAAGAACCCTTTCCAGAAACTGTTTTCAAATATGATACCTAAAAAGAAAAGATTTCAACTTAAACCCTTTCTCTTGATTTTGATACTCTCGACAATGTTATTCACCCTGGCAGGGTGCCTTACCGCCACCAGACATAGGCTCAACGCAGACAAGAACGCATCAGATATTATGAGGGAAAAACAGAAACAGGTCCTTGGCAGTGAAGAGGACTTCACCATTGAACGACCAAGCGACATCCTTCGCCGCCGCCTTCTGATTGAGCAAAATCTGCCACATGCGAGTGAAGCATCACTTGGTGCTGACAAGCTGAAGAGTATTAAACACTGGCCGGAGAAGGATTATCCCAGTACCAAATCATCGCCTGATACGATACTTTTCCCGGATGCGGACAAGCCTCTTAAATTGTCATTAATGCAGTCCTTGCAGGTCGGAGCACGTAACAGTTCCGATTATCAGACAAAAAAAGAGGATGTTTTCAGATCAGCCCTGAGTCTGGATCTGGAACGCAACAAGCTTGGAGTTACTGTTACCGGCCAGGCAGAAGGTCTGAGAGAATCCGATTCATCAGGCAATACCAAGATCAAGGGGACTGAATATAGCGGATCACTCACCCTGAAAAAAACATTCAAAACAGGGGTTGCATTAAGCGCTGCGTTGGCAGCTGATCTGGTTAAACTGCTGACAGCCGGAAGTGTCTCTTCGTTCGGTATTATTGGTGATGCCTCGATATCCATCCCTCTATTAAGGGGTTCGGGAACCCATATTGTGGCAGAACCCCTTACCCAGGCGGAACGCGATGTTGTATATTCCATCTATGAATTTGAGCGATTCAAAAAGACATTCGCAGTCAATATTGCCGGCGAATACCTTACAGTGCTGAAGAGATTCAACCAGGTGGAAAATGCTGCTGAAAACTATAAGAATCTGATAGCACTCGCCCGTCGACAACAAAGGCTGTCCGACGCAGGCAGGGCAACACAGATAGATGTGGACCAGGCTCTTCAGAGAGAATTGAGGGCCCGGGAACGCTGGATAACTGCCATAGAGTCATACAAAACCCAGAATGACTCTTTCAAGAAACTTATCGGCCTGCCGCCTGATGCCCGGGTCGAGCTGGACAGGACTGAACTGGACCAGGCGATCTCACCCACGTCAGAGATCTTTACTGATATTGCCCTCGAAGAAGAGGCTCGCGCAAAAATAAAGACCCCCCCGGCAGATGCAGCCATAGAACTGATTGAGCCTGATAAAAAAGATGCCGGCCCCTTGGAGATGGACTCATCTCTGGCCATAGGACTGTGTCTAAAGAATCGTCTTGATCTGCGCGTCAAACAGGGAAAGGTCTATGATGCCCAGAGAGTGGTGGTTATTCTTGCCGATGCGCTGGGCGCGGAGCTTACGC
>JAFDJA010000083.1 GCA_019307745.1 Deltaproteobacteria bacterium
ATCGATGGTGCGCTTTTCTGATATAATAAAAATGAAAAGTCAAGATATCCCCCGGGATGGATCTTCTGGAGGGGGCACTGGAAACAGTACCCGGTCAAAGGACTCTTTGATTCAGGACAGGAAGATAAGTGAAAAGAGACTTAATGACGCCTCTTCCTATACCGGAGAGGTGATAGATTACTATGAAAAGTTCATGAAAAGAGCGCAGAACATTAAGGAAAGGGTAATCAGTAATCAAGGTTTAACCCCTTCTCCGATACTGACTGATCTCTATTCTATCGTCAAGGACAATATTGTTGATGAGCTTTATGAGTATGCCATGCTGGTTCCGGGCGATTATGATGAGATGCTTATACATACAGTGGATGTAACATTTATTGCCTTAAAGGTCGGAAGCGGCATGGGGCTGGAAACAAAAATCCTTTTACGACTGGGGTTGGCCGCTTTTTTGGAGAATGTAGGGATGTATAAGATTCCCAGTCGTATCCTGAACAAATCAGGCAGGCTGGAAGTCGACGAGATAAATCAGATCAAAAGACATCCTGAGATCAGCTATGATATCCTCAGTCAGATGGGGCAGGGATATAGCTGGCTTGCTAACGTGGCACGTCAAGTCCACGAGAGGATGGACGGATCAGGCTACCCAGAGGGATTAAAACAAGACGAGATACTTGAACTTGCTTCAATCATTGGTTTGGTGGATGTATATACTGCAATGATAATGAAGCGTGCTTACAGAAACAAATTAATACAGACTGATGCGGTGAAATCTATTGTGGAGATCAGCAAAGGGCTATTCCCTCCCCGTATTGTAAAGTCATTCCTCACTCAGATATCCATGTTTCCTGTCAATTCCTATGTCAGATTGAACAACAGGTCCATTGGGAGGGTCATTTCTACTGATAAGAGTCAACCCATGAAACCGACTATCGAGCTTTTCATTGACGGACAGGGAAACGAAGTGAGCTCACGGCAGATCATCCACCTTGCGGAGAATCCTTTACTGTATATTGAAGGTAATGCCAGCGCGGATGAAATGACTTAAATGGATGTGGGATCTTATATCAGTGACAGGCTGATTAGTGAATTTAACATAAAAATAATCGAGCAGGATCTCAAAAGATATGAAAAATAGGAATATATATTTTTATCAAAGATCCTTTTATTTGAAGAGCAAAATCTTGCGCTTCATTCTTTTTACCGGTCTGGCTTTCATGATCCTGCCCGGACTCTTTTCATGTTATTCCTCCAGCGCCATAAAGGGGACTCCTATAAATGAAGTCAAAGTATCAGAGGACCTGCGGAAACCGGTCAATTATGCCCTGACGCAGGAGCAGAAAGATGAGATCGCGGCAATGAGCAGAGTCCAGGAAAACGCTGTTTTTAATACCATTAGAGGAATTCCTGAGTATAGAATAGGCCCGCTTGATATTCTGGAGATCACGACACATATCGGAGATAAAGTCACCCAGACATTGGTTACAGTTAATAGCAGGGGACTGATCTCTTATTCCTTTGTTGATGATCTTGATGTAGTAGGATTAACCCCCAGCCAGCTTGATGAACAACTTACCAAGGCCCTTGCCAATTATATAAAAAATCCGAGAGTTGATATCCTTGTAAAAGAATTTAAAAGCAAGAGTGCCACCATCCTGGGAGAACTGGCATCTCTTCGGGGAACATATCTGGGCACCACCGGGAGTGGAAGAATATACCTAAGCGGCAGAATTACTATTATGGACCTTATTGCCATGGGCGGTGGATACACTGTGGATGCTGATGTGAAGAATATTAAACTGACCCGAAAAGGGGCGGTCTATAATATAAACCTCTATAATATCCTGGAAAAGAAGGATGAAAACTGGAACATGATTGTCGACGATGGTGATGTATTAGATGTCCCATCCCTGCCTGCCTTTGGTGAGAGAGTATATGTGGTGGGTGCTGTGAATTCCCAGGGTATCTATTCGTTAAAGGACGCGCGTGACCTCCTGGGCGCCGTATCTCTTGCCGGGAGCTTTACAGCTGTGGCCAGGGAGGAGAACACCCTCGTTGTGAGGGGGTATGAATATGGTAAGACGCCGGATGTCATGATGGCGAATCTCAATGCCCTGTTCAGAAAGGCGGATCTCAGCCAGAACATCTCCCTAGAGGACGGAGATCTGGTATATGTGCCCAGGATGCGGATAGGTGATATCAACGACTGGATCACAAACACCATACCCCTTCTTGATCTTCTCTTTTATCCAGCAAGGTATGATGAGGAGTATGGCCTGTAGGATAAAATGTGAACCACTGGAGGGATTTAAAGCAAGAGGTTGTTTTGGCTCAATATGATATAAATCTCCGTGAATACTGGCGTGTTGTAAAGAAAAGAAAACCCATAGTAATTCTTATTACTATCATACTGGGGTTAGCAAGTACATTCTTCGCGTTCATTCAGGCCCCTGTTCCCCTGTACACCTCAACATGCAGCATTAAATTCGAAAGGGAGACTAACCTGGAAAGTCTCTATATCAAGACCTTCACATGGTCGGGTGGGAATGATATGGAGACCCAGATGGCGATTATCAAAGGCCAGGACGTAATATTGGACGTTGGAAAAGATCTGGGTCGTATCTCTGAAGAGGTTACATTGGAGAATGCCCGTAAGGATCCCAGGGTAATCACGATAATTGAGTCGATCCAGTCCAAGATCATTGTCAATAGGGAAAACTCTACCAATATCCTGAATATCAATGTGACAGACATAGATCCCATCTTTGCCCAGAAGGTGGCAAATTCAACTGCCCGTGCCTACATAGAGTATCATACTGCCCATCATAGTAAAAGGGCTGAAGATACCTTACGGTATATTAATGAACAATTGAACAATCTGCGGCAGCAGCAGGAAGACGCGGAAGAAACACTTAACAGGTTCTCACAGGATAATCAGCTCCTTTCCATTGATCTGCAGGGTGAAAATCTCCTCATAAGGACCAGGGAGATAAGGGATGAGATCCGCATTTTAGATGATGAGAAGGGAGAGCTTGAACTGCTGTATGCAGGAGTGTCTGGATTTATAAAGGATTCAACCGGATCTGACCGCAGTTTTTATTCAACCAAGGCAAATCAACAGTATCAGATAGCCAATGATAAATTTGTAGAATTGGTACTCACCAGAATAACCCTGTTGGAGAATTTCACCTATCTGCATCCGGAAGTGATTGAGATCAATCACAAAATCAATGAAAAAATTCATAAAATGGAGATGTTGCTCAGGCTCCGGATGGAGAGTGTAGACAAGAGAAAAGAGGTTATGGGTAAGGAACTGGATGATATTGATTCCAAGGCCGGCCTTTTGATGGAGAAAAAGCTGGAATATGAGCGTCTGAAAAGAGAGGTCGAGAATTTCAGGGAGATGGCCGGTATCCTGGAACAGAGGCACCAAGAGGCGCTTATCAGAAAGGCGGATAAGCCTGAAGAGGTTGTTCTCATCAAATCCGCTTTCCAGGCTACCACTCCTATCAATCCTCCCCAGACCACTTCTACCGGATTTATGGGAGCGATCATAGGCATAGTAATGGGTCTGGTGCTGGCCTTTATCCTGGAGACCTTTGATACATCTTTAGGCGCCATTGCAGATGTAGAATCGACCCTTGGAGCCAGCGTGTTGGGAGTTATTCCCCAGACAGACGGCAGGGAGATACAAGAAAGCCTTAAGGACAAGTTTCCTGACGGGATAAGTGAACATGTTGCTGAAAGGGCTGTCAGCCTTATCTGCCATTTTGCTCCCAAGACCATGATAGCGGAGAGTTTCAGGGCGCTCAGGACAAATATCCAGTTCCGGGAAGGTGAGGATAAGATAAAGTGTATAGCAATTACCAGTACCTCTCCACAGGAAGGCAAGACCCTGGTCTCTATAAATACGTCTGTGTGCCTTGCCCAGGCAGGGCTAAAGATCCTGCTGGTGGGCGCTGATATGAGAAAGCCCACCATGGGCAAGGGGTTTGGTCTGGAGATAACTACAGGGCTGTCAGATATCCTGCTTGGCAATTATCCATGGTCTGATACAGTGAAGACTATTACCGACATGATAATGGGAAAAATGTCCATGGATGAATTGATGATGACCCCTGGATTGGATAATCTTCACATTATCACAAGCGGTTCAATTCCCTCTAATCCGTCGGAGTTGATGGATTCATCCCGCCTGAAAGAGTTTATTAAGGAGGCAGGAGAGGTATACGATATTATTATCCTTGACGCCCCTCCTGTCCTGTCAACCGCGGATGCTGCCATACTGGGGACCAGGGTGGATGGGGTGCTCCTTGTTTACCGCGTTGGAGCTGTATCAAGGGCGCTGTTAAGGCGCGCTGCCACTCAGATTGAACAGGTCGGGGCCAATATTATGGGGGTTGTCCTCAATGGCATGAAACCGGATATAAGTCCTGATTTTCATGATTTTAATTATTACAGGTATTACTCCTATTATGGGGAAAATGATAAGAAGAGTAAACGGGGATTTTTCGCGCGGTTTATTGGGCGTAAAAGAAGGGGTTTGTCAGCTGATAGGGTTATGCCTTCTGCTGTCGGGCGGTCCAGTTCTACAAAAAAGAAAAAGGCCGGTTTGGGCAGATGGCTTTTTCTGGCTGTCGCGTTGTTGGTTATGGCGGCTGCTCTGCTCTGGTATGAAGGTGTATTTGATTTGGATCAATGTCTCCAATTTCAGGATCAGTCAAGTGAGGGGAAGGCTCGCCCTCCAGGGGAAAAAAGATATCCTATTGAGAAGAGGGTCGAAACACCGGGTAAGGATGAAGCTGTCACGCGTGATCCTGACTCCGTAGGAGATGGGGTGCGCGCGCCTAAGGATGCATCTGTTTCTACCGGTCTTGAAATGACGCCACCTGTTCAGAACGAGATTGTTACGGGTGATGATCATGTTGAGAAGATGGATCAAGGGATTGATAAACTATCCTCATATCCATATTCTGTCAGACTGGCTTCCTTTAAGACAAGGGATAGAGCCTTGAACGCAGCGGCCCTTTACGAACAAAGAGGATTGCCAACATTTATTGTAAAAATTCCTCTCCGGGACCTGGGGATTTGGTACAGGGTATATACCGGTTTTTTTAGAGAAGAAGATCAGGCCCTGGAATTTATTATGAGTCATGAACTCCAGGATACTGAGGTAAAAAAGACATTTTTTGCCTGCCTTCTCGGGATTTATACTGATCCGAGCGCGCTTGAGGGCAGGATTATGACCATCACAGACCTGGGTTTTTTCCCTTATGTTATTAAGGGTAGTGAAGGGGAATCAAGGTTGTATACAGGCGGTTACTTAACAAGAGCGGAAGCGGAAGAAAAGCAAAGTGAGCTGATGCTTAAGGGTATCCAGGGGCAGGTGGTCAGGCGTTGATGGCAAATTATTCCTTGCAGCACGTTCCAATGATTTCATTTTACAATAACCAGTAAGGTGCCTGCTATATCCAAATAAATTATTTTGTAACCTTTTAAATATATTGCTTTTTATGATACCCTTCAATATTGGTTATGCAGGACTCAGGTTTTCTCTGTCGTCCCTTGTGGAGGAAGGCAGTGTGAAGTTTTTACAACATATTCTGGACCTTGACAGCAGGGGCCAGGGCAACCTTCAGGCCATATTCTTTGCTGTTATTGTTTCTTCCTCCCTGGTTGGCATTGCCTGGATGCTTCCTAAGCTTTCCACTGTTGGTATTATTGGTCTTACCGCAGGTATGGTCATTTTTATTGTCTGTTTCGCCAGCACAGAGATGGCCCTTTATGCCCTGATTTTTTCAATGCTTTTGAGTCCTGAATTTATGGTAGGTGCCACTGGAGGCTCTTCTTTGAGTCGCGGTGTGACACTCCGGCTGGATGATTTTATGCTGGCAATCATCGGTTTCAGTTGGTTTGCAAAGATGTCTATCAATAAGGAGCTG
Source organism: Deltaproteobacteria bacterium (assembly GCA_019307745.1). Lineage (GTDB taxonomy): Bacteria > Desulfobacterota > DSM-4660 > Desulfatiglandales > HGW-15 > JAFDJA01. The sequence goes on from JAFDJA010000083.1 coordinate 5,940, forward strand.
GGGCTGTTTTTAAAGACCCCGCTCAATGCCCCTATTGGTTTTTATATTATAGTTTGCTTGGTATCGACTCTGTACGGATCGCTTTTCGGAAGAGTCAATTTACTGACAGGCTTTTTTTTTGTACTCAAATATTTCGAATATATGATTATCTATTTTATGGTTGCAAATCATATTACCAGAAGATCTCAGATCAACAGTTATTTATGGGCAATACTTTTGACAGGAGTAATAGTCTCACTCGTAGCCATGTTTCAGATTCCCGGTGGTGGAAGAGTGTCTGCGCCCTTTGAAGGACAGTATGGAGAACCGAACACACTTGGAGGGTATCTGGTCTTTATTATTTCCCTTACGATAGGCCTATTTGTGAACAGCGGATCTTTTCGGGACAGGTTGATCTATTTAGGGATGATCCTTCTTTTTATAATTCCATTTTTTTATACCCAGTCAAGGAGTTCTTACTTGGCAATGGGCCCTGCTGTGATGGTTTTTATCTGGTTGTCTGAGAAAAGGAATTTGATTGTTGGAATACTTCTTATTGTCGCGGTCTGTCTGCCTTTTATCGCCCCGCAAGCGGCCAGAGACAGGGTCGCCTATACCTTTTCTCAAGGAAAACACCGGAATGATGTTGTGTCTATTGGAGGAGTAAAGCTTGATACTTCCACAACCGCCAGGATCAATAGCTGGAAGGATGCCTCAAAAGATTGGATCAATCACCCGTTTCTGGGCTATGGTGTTACAGGATATAAGTTTGTCGATGCCCAGTATATAAGGGTTATTACTGAAACAGGCGTTATCGGCCTTATAACATTCTTTGCTCTTTTGATAACGGTGTTCAAACAGGTGAATCATATACTGGCCACCACCACGGATAGATTCTATAGAGGGCTGACCATGGGATTTCTTGCCGGTTATGTAGGCATCCTGGTACACGCATTAGGTGCAAATACATTTATCATCGTTAGAATCATGGAGCCCTTTTGGTTTGTGGTTGCCATGGTCTTTTTAATCCCGAAACTTGAAGCAGCTGATGTGATTGGTCGGGAAGAAGGTGATGGGGCTGAAATGGCGGCCTGATTCTCTTCTCTTTTTTTTTCAAGGAAACCATTGGTCTCCTACCACTATTCTTATGACTTTTAATAGTTCTAACTTTATTGTAATCAACCAAAAATTAATGAAAAGCCATCATTCGAGTGGTTAGACCAGGTAAGTCAGACATATCGCAGATTTTTGAAAAGAATGATATTTTCACCTTTGTGGAAGATGTCACAGCCATTGAATGGTAGGGACTTGGAGAAAATAGAAAGGCCTAATCAAAAGTTTGCGAGTCCTATATTAACGCAAGAGTTAATGGCAGCTTTTTTTCATGGAGAGTGTTTTTTGTCTTGACTACTCCTTAAATGAGTGCCCCCCCTTTTTTTTACGAGCTTTGCTGTGCTCAGGCCCACTACTTCGTAGCGGGTTCCCGGATTCTTTGCACGAGCTTCGCTGTGCTCAGGCCCACTACTTCGTAGCGGGTTCCCAGTTTCAGTAAGCTAGATGCTTGTAAAATTCAGGTATTAAATCAAAGAAAGGGAGATATTTATGAATATTGAAACTATAGAAGCCGATGTTCTTTGCGCAGGAGGCGGTATAGCTGGTCTTATGGCTGCTATTCGTGCCGCAGATCTTGGAGCAAAGGTAGTTGTTGCTGAAAAAGCAAACACTCTTCGCAGCGGGGCCGGAGGCGTTGGTAATGACCATTTCTCATGTTACATCCCTGACGTACATGGCAACAATATTGATTCATATTTAAAAAAACAGGTCAACTCCCCGCGCTTCAGGAGCCTTATGATGCCGGAAAAATTCTGGCGCACACGTCTGGAAAAATCCTATGAAATGCTCAAACTCTGGGATGAATGGGGTGTACCAATGAAATACCACGGCAGATTCGAGTTTGCCGGCCATACCGTTCCCGGACAGGAAGCCTCATCAATGGCCCTTAAATATTCCGGCAGGAACCAGAAACCAGTACTGACAAAACAGGCCCTGAAAAGAGGTGTGGAGATTTTCAACAGGGTAATGGTAATTGACCTGCTTACGAATGATGCCGCAACCGGCGCTGTGGGAGTTGATACCAGAGAACAGAAGATGTTCATATTCAAGGTAAAGAGTGTGATTCTGGGAACAGGCATGTGCATGAACCTTTATCCAAGTGCAACCCCTGCGTGGATGTTCAATCAGCACAGTGCCCCTGGCACAACAGGTGATGGCAGGGCAATGGCATTCAGGGCAGGTGTTGAACTTGTTAATATGGAATCCTTTGGAAAAGGCGCCGGCCCCAGATATTTTATTAGAAGCGGACGAGGCACATGGGTAGGGGTAATGCGAGGTCCGGACAATAAACCAATAGGTCCGTTTGTGGAAAAACCTCATCGCCGCTATGGAGATCCCATACTTGATTCATGGCCCTCACTTTGCGAGGACTATGCAATAGCAGGCAAAGGACCTGTGTATATGGACTGCACAGGAATATCAGATGAGGACCTTGAATACCAGAACTACTGGCTCGGGCATGAAGGAAACACCGCACTTATTAACCATTTGAAAGAAGAAGGTATTGATCTGAAAAAAAGTGCCGTGGAATTTATGACCTATGGCCTTTTTTCCAGGGGAGGCATATTCCATAATGAAAATAGTGAAACATCAATAAAGGGTCTTTACGCGGCAGGTGATGAATATGTCGGACAGATATCAACCGCGGCAGTGTTTGGATGGCTTGCAGGTGAGAATGCCGTAAAATATATCCAGGAACAAAATCCTGATACAGAGATAGAAATAATGCAGGAAAAAATTGATTCATCCCGAAATTCAGTTGAAGAGATACTTGGAAGAGAAAATGGCGCTTCATGGAAAGAGGCCCTGATCGCACTCCAGCAGACAATGCTGGATTACGCAGGATCACTCAGGACAGAACCTGTACTGAGTGCAGGATTGAAGCATCTGCAAAGATTAAGAAAAAAGGCGAAGAAAACCCTGAAAGCTGAAAACCATCATGAGCTTATGCTCTGCCTTGGGGTTCTGAACCTCTTTGATATTGGTGAAACAGTTTTTCTTTCTGCCATTGAAAGAAAAGAGACAAGAGGAAGTCATAAGAGACCTGATTATCCATTTACAAATCCTCTGATGAATAAAATGCTCATATGCAGAAAGACCGAAACAGAGACAGTTGTTGAATGGAGGGAACCGAGCAAGTAATCAGTTGTCAATTTTTATTGATCAGTGAAAATTCAGTTTTCTGGTACAATGAAGTACCGGCTGTCATTTCAACACAGCTGAAACCCGCGAGAAATATTTTTTTAATAGAGATTTGAGCAATTCAGGACAAATTCAGCAGGTGTTTAAAACTTTTTTCAAGGAGTAACATATGCCTCCAGTGATAAATAAAAAAAACTGCACAGCGTGCGGAACTTGTATTAACATCTGTCCGCAGGATGTCTTTTGGGGATCAGAATTAAAAAAGATTCCTGTTGTAACATATCCGGAGGAATGCTGGCACTGCAATGCCTGTATTTTTGATTGCCCTGCAGAGGACGCAATTAAACTGAGGATGCCCCTGCCCATGATGGCGGTTATCAGGTGAACATATATAATAAAGTGAGAAATATGGGGACCCTTAAGAAACTCAGAAACCTGATCCGACAAAATAAATCCAGATCTGGTCAGCCCTTTACTGAACTGAAAAGAGGGCTGTCTGTTTTTCAACAGAATATCTGGTAAGTTAAAATTGCTGATTGTATCACTTTGATTTGCACGGTGATTTCGTGAAGTACATATTTATGAAAATCTTGAAACTACTACCGGCTTTTGTCCTGATGGGATTGGTTTTGTCGAGCTGTTCTTCTGGTAAAGACTGGCGAACCGCCAGTCGTGAATCTGCGGGGATCGCCCCCGTCCCTTCAGTCACAAATGAAGCGGTTCTGCACGTTTATGGTGCCAATGCTTGGGGCTGGCGTGGCTGGTTTGCCATTCACACCTGGATCGCCGCCAAGCGAACCGGAGAAGACTCTTACACGGTGTACGACGTGGTCGGTTGGCGCGGCCATAAGGGCCGACCGGTCCTGAAGATTACCCGGGACATCCCCGACCGCTACTGGTACGGAGAGAAACCCCGGATTCTCAAAGAGCTTAGGGGGAAGGGAATTGATGAACTGATTGATGCCGTCGACAAGGCTGCCCATGCTTACCCCTGGAAAACGGTCTATAAGGCCTTTCCAGGTCCCAACAGCAATACCTTTACTGCCTGGATAGCTAAGCAGGTGCCGGAACTGGAGTTGGACCTCCCCTTTTCTGCCATTGGTAGCGGTTATTTGAAATAGGGAGAACCCCTGGGAGTAAGCTCTCAAAACTTAATTGGGATTTTAGGATGGTTTCCTTCTTATTTCCTTTATTTCCCGCTCGTTTCTTATATTTACCCCTGTGGGGGGTACTCTTCTGATTTGTTTTAATGGAAATCGTCACGTATTATTAAGAACATGATGGGAGAGGTGCGCTCATGCGATTTTAGCACCTGCCTGAAATGCTCTTTGAAAATGGTCGGAGGAAAGGGGAGAGAACAAGAGGGTGGACTGATTTTTTTATGTCAGGTTGAAATCGTTTTCACCTGTATGTTTTGTGCATCGATCTCACCAACACCATTTTGGTATGCGGCCAATAAGTGGGGGACATCTCTCGCGGAAAGGGTTTTATTCCCGAACTTGTAACGTGAGGTAACAACCGCGTCCAGTGCCAGTATATCAAGGCTTGCGAACAGTCTATTTTCATTGATAACCGGACCCGGACCGGTGGGCCCTCTATTCAGTAACACCCGGCTGGCGTCAATAATGTTTATATCAGGACGGATGGCAAGGGCCAAATCAGCAATGGCCAGGTTTAAATCCAGTTGAGTATGGAATTCTGTACGATTCCAGATAAGCCCCATTAGATTTTTTATGGCCAGGCTTACTTTAGTGGCTGAATGGTGTTTGGCAGTAGCCATGTTTATAAACAGATCTACCTGAGGCAGGAGTTTTAAGGCTTCCGTGGTTTTTAATACCTTTCCATTGACCTCAGCTTGATTGTACAATCCCTGCTCATTTGCCAAAATAAGATTCACTTCAGGATATCTGACTAAAACCTCCATCAACTCTATTGACCTGAAATCCTTGGAGCTTTGCAAGGTATGATCAGCAATTATAATTTTTTTCACTCCCATACCCACAAGAAACCGGCAAAGGCCGTCCACGACTTCAGGTGAAGTAATTGTCCCCATCCGTGCATTATGGGGCAGGCAGAGATTAGGCTTAATTAACACAGAGGTTTTGGATAGATCCCGGATTATGAATTTTTCTATTCCACCCATTGAGGAAAAAAGTGTATTTATGGAGTCCTCTCCTGTTCCCAGGACCTCCCATACCACTGACTTGGAAGTCGCGGCAAAAAGCAGGTTAAAGGGGAAAAAATTCAAGGCAAGCGTGGCGGCATATCTCTTTAGAAATTGTCTTCTATTCATATTTTACTTCATAGATAAAACATCGCTATTGTGCTGAAGGTCACCCCCTGCGAAAGGTGCTTGAGGTCGGCACCTTGTCCCTTCCTTGGTGTCAAACAGATCATTTAAATTTTCCATCCACATTCAGGGCAAATTGCTTCAGGATATCCAAACTCGCTTCAGTGTCAGCATTTATTTGCAGGAGAACAAAATGTTTTCCCCGATAAAAGCAAAGCACCTGAGAAAATCCAGCATACCGAATATATTTTGCTGTCTGCCCGGCGCCTTTCCAATCAATTGCCCCATCCAATCCTAATTCCGGGTCCTCATACAAAGCAGACGCATTGCTTTCATTTCCCTGATCATATATTGTCAATTCAAGTCCACTGCCTGTATTTTCAAGCGTTCCTTGATATGGTTGATGAGCCCCGCTTATAAAACCATGTCTGTAATATATATCCGCAGCCCCATTTATATATGCTGTCAGCTCTTCCATGCTATTCGCGACCCAACCGGAACCGCTCGAAGTCCAGCCTGCAATCTCTTCCTTGACCAGAAGATCTTCTGTTTTCTGAAATCGATCATGGTCAAGTAATCCCTTTCCGCAGGCAAGGTTTACGCTCAAGAGTATCACTATGATAAAAGCCTTATCCATTCTCATTCGTTTTTTATCCTCTTTGAAAACCGTTACACCAATTTCATAATAATTGCCTTTTGGAGTTTTTCAGTTTTCAACTGACAGATATATAAGCCACTATCTAATTGTTTTTTTAAACCATCACGGCCATTCCAGGACACCTCATGCCAGCCAGGTTTCAATTTTTGATTTATGAGTCCACGGACATGTTGTCCATTAGAATCAAATACAGACAACCTGACCTCTTCAGGCCTGGTGATATGAAAACTTATCTGAGTGTGTTTATTAAACGGGTTAGGGTAATTCTGTTGGAGTTGGAATTCAGGATTATTTGAATTGGCCTCTATGGCATCGAGCCCTGCTGATGGATTGCGGATATTTACTAAATCCATTTGAGCGGGATCGTTTGTGCCAAGGTTATATTCAGTAGCTGCTGTATCTATATGGTGCGCCTGTGAAGTAGTTTGACACCCGTTCTCTTCCAGGATTTTTCTTCCCCAGTAATCTGTCGCGACAATATCCTGGCTGATGATAAGTTTATTGGCCGCGAATTGAGGGTATCCTCTCGGGCCTCCGGATTTCACACCGAATAACGCGTCACAGATATTCAAACGCTGTTTGTTTTTGATAGGGGGGAGGGCGTTTAACGCTGCTATGTAGGGGTCACAATCCTGATATCGTCCACCATGCATATCTCGAGGGTAGTCGCAACTGCCAAAATGGTTCTTCAGGCACAGGGTGGCCCCGGCGGTAGCATGATTTTTTAATACGGAAATATTGATTAAGTGGTCAGCCACATCTGTGATAATCTTACTTATTCTCTGGGATGAACCATCCACATCATATGACTCATCAGAATACCCAAAAGTGCTCTCAGTATCAAGGCATCGCACTCCAGTATCAGATGTATTGACAGTAAATCCGCTTAGATCGTAGTCACCTTTCCAGTTCTCATATATGATGATATTGTTATCATTGAATGATTTACCGTCAAAGGAGATATGTTTAATGCCTTCAATAACGGCATTGGTCACCTGGGGATGGGTTGGCAGGGCGGGATACCTGCAATTGACTTTAATCGCGATGATACTTGAAGGAGAGATGCCGGGCAGAAGTGTCTTCCATGCCTCCGCGATATCATCCTCATGGGTCAGGGCCTTTATGCCACTGTTTACCATTGCCTGAATCGTAATTTCATTTACAGAACTATTTTTTGTGGCAGTATCATCTTCCACAATTATTACACGGCTCAATTTTTCCGGAACCAGGGAAGCAATCAATTTTCGTGGATATATCAGGCCTGTAATCCCGGTAAAAGATAGTATCTGTAAAAATGTGCGCCGGTCAATGCTGTCCAGATAATCTTTTAATACCATATATGATCTCCTTTTTTTTTAGAAACGGAAAACCGCTGTTTCACTGATTATTTCTGGCCACGGAACGATAAAATTCATTAACAGTATTGTTTATCCGGTATAAGTCTCTTGTTGAATGTTTTGCCGGACAGGAGTTTTTTTTACTTTATAATTAATTCAATACAACCATAATTAAACAGACGGGTTCAATCTTAAAAAATCAGCTATAAAGTCAAATTTCAAACTGCCTGTTATTCCCGGGACTATATGCGATGCGATTTAAACGGTCAACCCATGTGCCTTAGAAGTAATCAGCTATCAGTCCCGGGGTCAGCCATAATAATCTGTCTGGCCCTGACAGCAAGGTAGATGACGGAGGCAAGTAATGACGGCATATACAGCCACCAGGCAAATGGATTAGGTATTCCACTGTGCCCTGTCCCGTCCTGCACCTGCATGATATTTTTCCAGTCCCAGCAGAAGGCCACAATAAGCAGCAGGCCGCACAGGAATTCAATAGCCCAGTCAAACCATCTTATTTTTATTGCGATCCCTGTTTCATCATAAAAGATTATAAGAGATCCTGCTATAAACATAGCAAGGGCGATCAAGACAGGGGTTATTACAGGGCCTACCCATGGCAGGGG
>JAFDJA010000179.1 GCA_019307745.1 Deltaproteobacteria bacterium
AGCCCCTGTGAAGTAATCCTCAACAACCTTTCTGGCCAGAGAAAACGCCCGACCAAGGCCAAGATCCGCGACACTCTTTCCTCTTTTTCTCAATATATCAAAAAAGGTCTTTAATATTCCATGCAGATGTGATCCCCAATCCACAGGAGAGACCTCAACATCCGGTTCATCTATTATTCCCAGTCCGTATATTCGAGCAAACAAGTACTGCATAGGACAGTTGGCCAGACTGTCCAGTTGAGACGGGGACATAATCATGTTCCGCTCATTAAGAAAGGAACTAAACATGCCTGCCTTTTCCACAATCCCATCATATTCAGTAAGCCCGTCCACAGACCTGCGAGAATCAATGGCATTAATACCCCTGACAAGACTTTCCAAAGACCCTTTCATAGGGATAATCTGTTTCAGCACAGAAGTGATTTCAACATCATCAACTTCTTTCCTGATATTGGCGTCCAGCATCTCACGGCCGGAGGTGAGATATGTGGCGTCTTCCCACCTGAATAAGCTTTCCAGACTCCCTGGGCCGGAATCAGCCGGGAAATGGCTTTTCATCATCAGCTCAAGATCTACCAGTGCCTGGGAGGGCTGAACCTCCTTTTCCGATGAATATTCCGGCCATGACAGGTAAAGCCTCTTGTTGTAGTTTCTCAGAAGGTGACTGAACAGATATTTGGACTGATCAATAGAATCCATTATCCTGAACATCCTGTTCGGTGATTCAGGCATGATAAAATCCCTTACATCCCGGAGAGGGAAACAGTCTGAAGTCAATCCACCGGCAAAGATATAATCAAAACTCCTTCCCCTGGTTTCCAGCCACTGGGAAACGCGGATGACATTCGGGTTCCGCTCGTCAAGGAGGTACGCGCTGTTAAGCCTTCGCCTGAAGGCCGCATACAATTCTGCCAAAAGATTATGCCCCTCCCTTATTCCAAAAAGATCAACCGCAACTTTAACCTCTCTTGCACTGGCAAGGAGTAAGTCATTTAGCATGGTATATGCCTTGATATCCCGCCTCTTCATCACCCTTTTTGTATCAGAACCAATATCCGCAAGGCTCTCTTCCGGTTCAACAATGTTTTCGGGAAGGCCCATCATCTCCAGAATCTGAAAAATCTGATCCATGATGTCTTTGGAACTCCCCGGTCCCACTAACCCTTTAAATAGATCAAGTATCTCTTGCAGCATACCTGCCTGATAAATAAAGGCGTAATACTCCAGACGCTGCTCTTCCCGCTTTTCTTCTGACCTGACATTCCTGCACACCTCCTGATAAAAATTTCTTACCGGAGATAGCCATTCAGACAAATCACCTCCCAGGTTATTTAACCCGCACCTCCTGGCCACCTGATCAAACATGAATATATCAAAGCTGTCCGGGCATGATTTTTCTGGTGCTTCATTTATAAGAATTTCAACTTCAGAAAGCTCATCACCCTTTAAGAGGTGCTCCTCTCTTATCCTAAAAGCAGGATCCGTCTCCTCTGTGGTAATATACTTGACAGAACTGGAGGAGAACAGACAGAAGATATCCTCCCGCTGAAAACGGTTCAAAGGAATCTCAAAGATATGGATGAATATGTTGGAGAGCGGGTGAAAGGGAAGCTGCAGTCCACTGGTCAGACTAAAAGGGAGGCCATACTCTTTAAAGACCTCAGCTATAAGGGAGGAATAATCATGCAGATCAGGAAACACGATCCTTATTTTTCCAAGGTCACATGAGCTGTCCAGCCCTTCTTCATGAATGATAAGCTTTATCTCCGATGCAATGGAACGCACCTCTTGTACACGGTTCCCGAATCGCCTGACCTTAAGGCTGCTGCTGTCTATTCCACCCAATTGACCTTTGATATAAAGCCCTTTAGCTGCGGGATTCAGGAATGATACCTCTTTGGCCCTTTCCAAATTTGAATCAAAACCTGCATCTTCTGACCGATCCATCAAAGATACCAGGGAATAGGATATGCGGTATGCCTCATGTTGTCCTGAAAAACCTTCCCTGCCTTTTTCTCTGCCCTGCCAGTACAATGGTTCTTCTCGTCCGCACGAAAGCTGAAATTCCCTAATGGGATCTACTGCGGTGCTGTCATAATCAAGAAGCCACCACACTTCTTTACTACTGCTGAAAAGATAGAAAAGGATATCCTCCTCAACCCTTGACAGGTTCATAAATCCATCAAGTACAATAACATCGGTATCAACAAGCATCCGGGGAATATTGCCGTCCTTAAGAAACAAACTCGCACTGGACATGATATCATCCTCATCATACCCGCAGATCTCCCTCTTGATCTCTTCATAATCACCAAACAGCCAGGTAAGATCACTTTCCAGGGCATACTTCCTCTCGCCTGCTCCCGGCGTCTCCTGCTCAAGCCTTATTATTTTGCCTTCCAGTTCCTGGACAAAGCTGTCCTGAAAATTATTTCTGACCAGTTGAGAAAAGAATCCCGCAATGATCCTGTATATGCCGGGATAACCATCCTGGACATCAGAATGGGAAAGTCGGGAAAAATATGAAAGCCCGTCCGGTTCTGCCCCTCTTCTCTCAAGGACCTTTCTCACAAGCAGGGATCTCAGGGCATCGTCAATGTACATACAATCCTTAAACTGTCTGTATCTGATATGATCCTCAAAGATCTGATGGGTTACACTTGTTAATGTATCCACCTTTCTTCTGAGCCAGAAGGCCGGATCCGCCTCCAGCTCCATTACCCTGCCTCTGGTGGGAACAAGATGCAGCACAGAACAATGCGTGTTGGCGGCCATCTTTTCAGTCAACAGCTCCTGCCTTGCGCCAACATTCATCCCGACTAGATAACTTATTTCGGTCATTGTTTTTATTAATGCCTCCTCTGTGCCATTATCTCATACAATCAAGTATACATATAAAACCTGTTTAGACAAGTGAGTAAAGCCTATAATGTCCAGATTATCAGCTGTACAATAAAAGAACCATCAAGACATACATCAGGCCATCATAATTGCACGGAAAAACCGGTTGATAAGCTGAATCAAATTGATTACATAATAGAATATTCCATTTTTTTACAAAAACATTTCCCCCAGGGCGAAAATCGCAACTTTTTATAGGGTCATTGAGGAATGGGAAGTAAAAATATTCTGCCCAAACGCAAAGGATCGCTCACCAGTTGGCAACCCATCATTTTCAGGATGTATGCCTGCAAGGATATGGTCAATAAGATATGAACAGCCCCTCACATATAGTTATAAATCTTGTCTTGCTAGGTTCTGGTGTTGGCAAGCTACACACCCGATCAATTTTAGCGGGCTCCCTTTTACCGGATCTGCCTATGTTTCATTTCTATTTTGTGGAGAAGTTCATCTTGCACACCCGGGAAAAGGTTATCTGGATGGAGGCCTACTTCCAGCCTTGGTGGCAGGACTTCTTTGATCTGTTCAACTCGATTCCTATCATCTTTCTTGGAATTGCAGTGGCCTGGTCAAGAAAATCAAAGTCAGCCGCGTATTTTCTGGTAAGCATGTTACTCCACGTCCTGATTGATTTCTTCCTTCATCACGATGATGCGCATCGAATTTTCTTTCCCCTGGCAGACTGGAGATTCTTTAGCCCCGTTTCTTACTGGGACCCATCCCACTACGGGAAGATTACGGCCCCTCTTGAAGCAGTCGCAGCCATCGTTTGCTGCACTGTTCTCTTTAGCAGGTATAAGTCAAAGGGTGTAAAAATAACGATTTCATTAATGGTCCTCCTCTATACCAGTTATCTTGCTATGTCACTCTTTGTATGGAAATAACTATCAAGAATAGAATGAGGGGATTATCATAGGAGAAAAGCACAAATATTACATCATAGGGATGATTACAGAGGGTTGATGGATAACTTATTCATCAGCAAGCCAAATCTCACTAGCCACCTTCAGAAAAAGGCTTTTTTCTTTGCCACTTCTGAATTAGAGATTACTTGAGATTCAAAGGAGCCTTGACATAAATGAACACAATTACTACAGATCGACTCACACTGCGGTCTTTTTCAATAGATGATATAAAATCACTGGTAGATATCGCAGACGACCGCAGAATCGCTGACGGCATGATATCCATCCCCCATCCATACACAATCCAATATGCAGAGCAATGGATCAAAATGGCTGAAAAAAATATGAAAGCTGATATCTCATATTATTTTGCAATAACATTAAACGAAGATAATAGACTGATAAGTTCTATCGAACTCAGGGCAATAGAAATGGAGCATCTCCATGCAGAAACCAGCTTTTGGATAGGTTCGGATTGGCAGGGAAACGGATATGCCACGGAAGCTGCCAATGCAATGATAAAATTCGGGTTTATTACTCTTGGGCTTAACCGAATCTATGCCCATCATATGCTCAGGAACAGGAGTTCTGAAAACGTGTTAAAAAAAATCGGAATGACCTGTGAAGGAACAATGAGGCAGAGAGTTATTAAATGGGGTATATTTGAAGATGTTGGTTTTTACGCGATAATTAAGCAGGATTTACAATCGGCCTGAGGTGTCTTTTCCTTCACAGAGAACGCCACTGAAGGAATCCCCGCCATCATGAAAACATACCTACACATTGGCAGTTTAAAATGGATATTAACGCAAATGCCCAATCCTTTTAAACTGAAAAAACACCAAGATAGCCCGGCCCAAAGGGACAAACGATAATAGGTAAAAGAAAAGAGGTTCCAGAACGGGAAGATATTCGCGAATGTAACGATATGTGCTTTTTAGTATCGTAAAAAAAGGGGGGTTTTAAAAAAACCATATCATAAAAGACAATTGCAGATACAAAAGGGATAATATATCAACCCCTTTTCATATATCTCACGCAGAACCAGAGGACGCAGATTTAATAATTTTAATATTTTATTTATATCTCACAGGGTTACAGGGCACGCAGAAAAATTATTTTCAAGTCTAATATTTTTTTATCTCTCGCCCGTTCACTATGTTCACTAGAGCCACAGAGGACGCAGAGAAAGATCTTTTTATTCGCGAATGGTACATAACTGGTACAGCTCCCCCCCCCCCCCCATTAAAATCCTATCGTAAAAAAATCCATTATCAGATGTTTAAGTGAATATATATCCTCTCGCTTGAATCCTGGAATCTAACGAACCCCCAAAAAAATAAAT
>JAFDJA010000180.1 GCA_019307745.1 Deltaproteobacteria bacterium
AGCGTCATTATGGGCCGCAGGTGCTTGAGGATGTCACAGGCTCTCTGCTCAGAGAAACGCTACCAGAGGCCATGAACGAGGTAGATATATATCCCCTTAATATTCCGTCAATTGAAAACGATATAATTAAGGCGGGACAAGGTTTCAAATACACTGCCGCAGTAGAGGTCACCCCGGAATTCGAGCTGAAGGACTATCTCGGAGTCGAGGTTGATAAAGAGATCTGTTCTGTCACTGATGAAGATGTTAAAAAGCAGCTTGAGGCGATCAGGGAATCATGCGGTAAGCTTGTTCCTGTTGAGGAAAAAAGGGGTTTGAAAGAGGGAGACTGCGCGGTCGTTGATTATGATGCTTTTGAAAATGGCCAGCCTGTTGACGGCATCAAGGCGCAGAATTCTCTTATAAGGATAGGGAAAAATCAATTTTATCCAGGTGTTGAAGATGCCCTGATCGGTCTGGAAAAAGGTAGTGATACAGATGTTACTGTGGATTTCAAGGAGGACTATTTTAATTCCAAACTGGCAGGGAAAAATATTGATTTCAAGGTAAAGCTCATAGATCTGAAGGAGCTGGAACTCCCTGAACTGAACGATGAATTTGTAAAAGGCCTTGGCGCTGACTGTAACACCCTTGATGAACTCAAGGATAAGACCAGGGAAGAGCAGGTATCCAGAGAGGAAAAGAGGATAGAAAAGGAATGTAGTGAACGGATAATAAGCAAGATATCCGATTCAGTAGATTTTGATCTTCCCGAGTGTCTTGTGGAACAGGATATAAACTCAACTATAGATAATATCAGGCAGAACCTGAAACAGTCTGGTACGGATCTTGAGAGTATCGGCATTAATGAGGTAAAGATGAAGGAGGATGTAAGGCCTGGTTCAGAAAAAAGGGTTAAAGCCATGTTGATAATGGGTGAAGTTGCAAAAAAAAATAACCTGTCTATTGGTGATGACGAACTGAATGAAGAATTCAAGAAGATGTGTGAAGGTATGGGACAAGATTATGAGGTAATGCGTAAATTTAATGAGGCTAATAACGTTATGGATTCCATAAGACAGAATCTGCTTGAGGAAAAGATCTTGAATTACCTTTTGGAGAATGCTAAAATCTCTAAGGTTGAAGCCAGTAAGATACCAGAGTCGGGATCATAACTGATCCCATTTATTTTTTCGGATATTAAATTTCGGTGTGTTCTTTAATAATGGCGCGTCAAGTATAGCAGAAAATAATTTCCTGTCAGGCGCGGGATTCTTGAGGCATTGGATTTGAGAGCCTGGACTTTTTATAATAATGAACCGCCTGCTGATCAGTAGAGTAACGGAGATATAATTTATGCTTATTCCAGTTGTTGTTGAACAGTCTAGCCGTGGTGAACGAGCCTATGATATCTATTCCCGGCTATTAAAAGACCGGATAATATTTATGGGGGAGCAGGTAGAAGATGGTATGGCCAATACGATTATTGCCCAGATGCTTTTTCTTGAATCCGAAGATCCGGACAGGGACATAAATGTCTATATCAATTCTCCTGGCGGATCTGTTACTGCGGGGATGGCCATATATGATACTATGCAGTATATTCGGCCGGATATAGTGACTATCTGTATGGGGCAGGCCTCCAGCATGGGAGCCTTGCTCCTGGCCGCGGGCGCCAAAGGGAAGAGATATTCCCTGCCCCATGCCAGGGTCATGATTCATCAGCCCCTTGGAGGTGTTCAGGGCCAGGCCACAGACATTGATATTCAGGCAAAGGAGATAATGAAGATCAAGGAAAATATCCATAAGATCATTGTAAAACATACAGGACAGAATCTGGAAAAGATTCGTTTGGATACAGAGCGTGATTTTTTTATGAGCAGTGGGGAGGCAATGGAATACGGCATTGTTGATAAGGTGATCACCATGCGGGAGATAGAGAACCAAAAAAAGGAATAAGGAGAGTTCCTATGCAGGGAAAAGATGATTTCAATGATGATCTTCTGTGCTCATTCTGCGGCAAGAGTCAGGATGAGGTGAAAAAGCTTATTGCGGGTCCCTCTGTTTATATCTGTGATGAATGCATTCAGCTTTGTACCGAGATTATTGTAGAGGAATATGGACAAGAAACTGAGAAGGATAAGGGTCTTCCCAAACCTCATGAGATAAAAGAACTGCTGGATCAATATGTGGTGGAGCAGGAGAGGTCGAAGAGGGTTCTTTCTGTGGCTGTACACAACCATTATAAAAGGATAAGCACCTCCATTGATTTGGGAGATGTGGAGATCCAGAAGAGTAACATCCTCCTGATCGGCCCTTCCGGATCGGGCAAGACTCTCATGGCTCAGACGCTTGCCAGAATACTTAATGTACCTTTTACCATAGCTGACGCAACAACTTTGACCGAGGCCGGGTATGTGGGTGAGGATGTAGAAAATATTATCTTGAATCTGGTGCAGACAGCTGACTATGATGTTGATTCTGCATGTAAAGGTATCGTATATATTGATGAGATAGACAAGATCGCGAGAAAATCCGACAGCCCTTCCATAACAAGGGACGTATCAGGTGAAGGCGTACAGCAGGCCCTCCTCAAGATAATAGAAGGGACCATGGCAAGTGTTCCTCCCAAGGGAGGCCGCAAGCATCCTCAGCAGGATTTTATCAAGGTGGACACCGGCAATATTCTGTTTATATGTGGCGGCACATTTAACGGGCTTGACAGGGTTATCAGGAATAGAATCGGCAGTAAGTCCATGGGATTTGAGGCGGATATTCACAGCCAGCAGGAGGATGATACTGACAGGATCACTTCTTTTGTTCAGCCTGAGGATCTTGTGAAGTTTGGACTCATCCCTGAGTTTGTAGGCAGGATTCCTATTATATCCACCCTTAACACACTAAGCGTGGATGCCCTTGTAAGAATCCTTATTGAACCGAAAAATGCCCTTTTAAAACAGTATAAGAAGCTGTTTGAGTTTGAGGGTGTGGAACTCAGGTTCACTGATGAGGCATGTCTTGCCATAGCAGAGGATGCCATAAAACGTAAATCGGGCGCCCGTGGGTTGAGGGCTATTTTAGAATCCGCCATGCTTGATATCATGTATGATATTCCGACCCTTCCTGATATCAAGGAATGTGTTATCAATGACGATGTAATATTGAAAGGGGAATCTCCCCTGTTAATCTATGAAAAGAAGGCAGGTTACGCTTAAATTATGTTAAATTTAAAAAATGATTCAGACGAGGTTTTGAAAATCGAGAAGATACGGTATCCAGTTCTTCCTTTAAGGGATGTGGTTGTCTTTCCAAACATGGTGGTGCCGCTTTTTGTAGGACGGGACAGGTCCATCAAGGCCCTTGAATATGCGATGGCTCGGGACAAGGAGATATTTCTCTCTGCCCAGAAGAATGCCAATGTAGATAATCCGGCTGAAGAGGATCTGTATCCTTTCGGGACATTAGGAAGTGTCCTGCAGCTGTTAAGGCTCCCCGATGGTACGGTAAAGGCTCTTATCGAAGGGAAACAGAGGGCAAAGATAGACAAGTTTCTGGATAATGAAGAGTTCTATATGGGCGAAGTCAGTGAGGTACACATTGAATCTGATATGAATCCAAAGATCAGCGCGCTTATGCGTACGATCAATGAGAGCTTTGAGGAATATGCCAAGCTGAACACAAGGATCGGAAAGGATCTTGTATCTACGGTGGTCTCAATTGATGATCCCGCCAAACTGGCCGATACAATATCAGCCCACCTCACACTTCAAGTGAGCGATAAGCAGGAGCTTCTTGAGGTGGTAGAGGTCTATGACCAGCTTGAAAAACTTTTTAAAAAGCTCTCAAACGAAATCAATATCCTGAAACTTGAAGGCCGCCTGAAGAAGAGGGTCAAGAAGCAGATGGAAAAGACCCAGAAGGATTACTACCTCAGTGAGCAGATGAGGGCGATCCAGAAGGAAATGGGATCCAAGGATGATTTCAAGACAGAGCTGGATCAGCTGGAAAAGAAGATCAAACGGAAAAAGATGTCCAAGGAGGCCAATACAAGCGTCTGGTCTGAATTCAATAAACTCAAGATGATGTCTCCCATGTCTGCAGAGGCTACTGTTGTCCGAAATTATGTTGACTGGATACTGGCCCTTCCATGGCATGATCAGACGAAAGATAAGATGGATATCGGAACTGCGGAGACCATGCTGGATGAGGACCATTATGGGCTGAAAAAGCCCAAGGAAAGGATCCTGGAATATTTGGCGGTCCAGACCCTTGCAAAAAAGATCAGGGGGCCCATCCTTTGTCTTGTGGGTCCTCCGGGCGTGGGCAAGACATCTCTTGCCAAATCTGTCGCCAGGGCAACGGGGCGGAATTTTGTCCGGCTATCCTTAGGAGGTGTAAGGGATGAGGCTGAGATACGAGGGCATAGAAGGACCTATATAGGAGCACTTCCTGGAAAGATAATTCAGTATCTGAAAAAGGCAAAGTCAAACAATCCGGTATTCTGCCTTGATGAGGTGGATAAGATGAGCACGGATTTTAGAGGCGATCCGTCTTCCGCCCTCCTGGAAGTACTTGATCCTGAACAGAATTTTGCTTTTAATGATCATTACCTTGATCTGGATTATGATCTTTCAAAGGTTCTTTTTATTACAACTGCCAATAATCTTTACAATATCCCCGGCCCCTTACAGGATAGAATGGAGATTATCAGACTGTCCGGTTATACGGAGCTGGAAAAGTTGAATATAGCCAAGCAGTTTCTTATAAAGAAACAGATCAAGGAGAACGGTCTTCAACCGGAAAACATCTCTTTTTCAGACAAGGCTGTTTTGGGCATTATCAGGAATTATACAAAGGAGGCGGGAGTTCGGAACCTGGAGCGTGAGATATCCTCTGTCTGCCGCAAAGTTGCTAAAGAAGTGGTGAAAAAAGGGGTGGATACAAGAGTAAAAGTTACTTCCACCTCTTTGCATAAATATCTGGGTGTAATAACGTATCGCTTCGGTCGTACTGAAGAAAAAAATCAGATCGGGGTCACTACATGTCTGGCATGGACTGAGTTTGGCGGGGAGTTACTCCAGACCGAGACATCCATTATGCCTGGCAAGGGCAGCCTTGTACTCACAGGCAA
>JAFDJA010000181.1 GCA_019307745.1 Deltaproteobacteria bacterium
TGGTATAACCATTATATGCCTTTTCTTTGTCCCAATAGATGAGCTCGGTTTTCACTCCTTTCGTAGCATCAGCGTGGAACGCCTCAGCCGCGAACAAAAAACTCAGTGGTAGAAAACTTAAAATGACTATAGCAGAAACAATCAATATCTCTTTTTTCATCACTCACTCTCCTTTTAAAACATTATATTTTAATCAGATCTTAATTAATATATGTTAATTATTATTGCAATAAAATTCGATCTAATCCTGTTCCGGTGTGTTCCTGTTTAACAGTCGATAGTCACAATATATTGTGTTTGATTATTACCTACAAAAACCGGAGGATCAAAAAGGAACCAAAAGATCTTGATCCTCATACATGAATTGTCACCGATTAGATCGGATTTGTATTATTCGGGCCTCAAACCTTTCTGCCTCATCTTTCTTTCCCATTTCTCTAAAACACTTTGTCATATTTTCCAACACAGTCGCCACATCAGGATGATCTGGCCCGAGGGCTTTCTCCTTTATTGCCAGAACTCGCTTGTAAAGAGGCTCGGCCTCAGCATATTTATCTTGCGAATGATAAAACAGTGCCAGATTGTTCAGGGATTTCGCTACGTCAGGATGCTCTGGCCCAAAGGATTTCTCCTTTATTTCCAGAGCTCGCTTGTAAAGAGGCTCAGCCTCAGCATATTTACCTTGTGAATGATAAAGCAGCGCCAGGTTGTTCAGAGATTTAGCTACATTGGGATGCTCTGGCCTAAGGGCTTTCTCCCATATTTCCAGAGCTCGCTTGTAAAGAGGCTCGGCCTCAGCAAACCTGTCCTGAGCTCGGTACAACACCGCCAGATTGTTCAAGGATTTCGCTACATCAGGATGATCTCGCCCACGGGCTTTCTCCCATATTTCCAGAACTCGCTTGTAAAGAGGCTCGGCCTCACCATATTTACTTTGCGAATGATAAAGCAGCGCCAGGTTGTTCAGGGATGTTGTCACATCAGGGTGATCCGGCCCATGGGCTTTCTCTTTTATTTCCAGAGATAGTTTGTAAAGAGGCTCGGCCTCAGCATACTTGCCCTGAGCCCGGTATAATAGCGCCAGATTGTTCAGGGATTTTGCTACATTGGGATGATCTGACCTGAAGGTTTTTACCGCTAATTGCAATGCTTCTTCAGCTACTTCAGCCGCTTCCGGATATCGACCCTGTTGATAAAGTTTAGCAACTTTCTTATTAAGACTCATCCATGAATCTTCTTTAGCGCAAGTACATATAAGGAATATGCTCAAGAGCAGTAGCAGTATAATTTTTAAGCGAAGAAGGTAAATATTAAAATGCTTTCTCATGATGAAATATTCATTAAGAGGTTAAATTATAGAAGCGAAGAATCTTTTTTGTTAAATGGAATGATAAAGGATTCTTAAAGTCAAGAATAATCGAATCATAGAATTTCATCAAAATCGAGAGTTTTGAACTGGAAAAGGAACGGCTTTTTCCCCGTCTTTGTCCATTCTGATTACGTCCATAGGACAAGTGGCAACACAGGTCCCACAGCCAATACACAGGTTTGTATTAATTTTTTCTATATGCATGTGCTCTCCTCCATACATTTTATAAGTATAATATATTATTTCTTACCCAGAAATTCCAATTCTCCGGGATATCTACGGAAATATCTCTCTTCATAAGGAATGGTCTGGTCAGGTCTCCATTCTTCTGGAATAGGTACCTTAGAAAGGCTCATTTTATTGTTTTCATCCCTTAGCTTTACCCATGCCAACCAGTTGTCATCGTCCCTGGCAGGATAATCCTCCCTGTAATGGTTGCCCCTGCTCTCCGTCCTGAAGAGAGAAGCCCTAAGCTTCATCTCCGCGTTTAGGATCATATTCTTTGTCTCAATGGCAAGGCGAAGTTCATGCGGATCTTTGGCCAACAATTTCGGACCAAAATGATCACGTAAGAACTCAACTGTTGTCAGGGCTGCCTTGAGCCTGTCTTCCTTTTTCACATAGAGAACGTAATAAGGGATCATAGTGCTTTGAAGGACCTGTGTCACCCAAGCCGGGCTATAACCCTTCTCTCTTTCCCTCGGTGCAAAGATCTCCGTTTTTAAATCCTCCAGCTTTGCTTTCGGGATTGCAGGTTTTTTTATGTTTGAGGCATACTCTGCAGCAGCCTCACCAGCAACAACACCCTGGACCGCGGAACCGCTTGTAGAGCCACCTCCAAGTGAGTAGACGCAACCGGCCATCATTGAGCCAAGTGCGTCACCTGCCGCGTAAAGTCCCGGGATGTTTGAGGCGCATTTGTCATCCGCAGGAAAAATCCCTTCCCCTTTGTGAACAGATAATCCAGCTGAGGCTCCTCCAGCTAAGGGTAAGTCCATAGATCTTACTCCCGGTGGAGTCCCCTTCCTGCCTCCTTTCTTACCACCTTTCTTACCACCTTTCTCGCCACCTTTACCTTTCGAACCAAACTGCGGGCCCCTTGGACCGCTTTCCCAACCACCACCCATTCTTACAGGACTCCCGTCTGTATGGATATGAATCGCCATTTTAAGGTTCAGGTTTCCTTCCGCTTCGGCGTCTATAGTACCGACGCTCCTTTCAACATGATCTTTCCAGTTATCAAAAGACGCGGCCGGGTCCACAGGGTGGGTCCAATGGGTGTCCTGAAATTCTTTTCCTGTTATTTCAGCACCGATCCTGTATGCCATTGCATCTCCGTCTGAGGTAAGTGAATTTGTAAAATATCCCGGTGTCTTGAACGCCCCTGCACCAGCACACATCACAACAGCTTTTGCCTTGATAATGACTATCTTATCCTCTCCCATGGAAATCCCAACAGCTCCCACGACCCGGCCGCCCTGCTTTATGAGGTTTGTAATCATTGTTCTTTCCAACACATTAACGCCAACCTGTATCACCCGGTTACGTAAAATATCACTACGCCTGGCTGTCCCATTGAAAAACCCCCAAGAATCTAACTCCTCAGTAATAGCCTGAGAATTTTTTATCCACATCTTCGTGTATGCCAGATTATGGAGATATTCTCCTTGCTGGTGAGAGGCAGCCAGAAGTTCCTTTTCGTTCTGGGTGGCACTTTTAAAAGATGCCATTCCCCCGGCAAATGGACTTAGACCGGATCTGAAGATTGTGCCCTTTTCGGCAAGGGTCACCGTCACTCCCTTCTCTTTGGCCTTTATGGACGCCATGATGCCCGCGTAACCTCCTCCTATAACAAGGACGTCGGATTCCACCTCATACTGATTGACTGAGGATGTTGATTTAGCGCTCGAATTATTCACAAGGGCCATACCAGAGATTGTGATCGCCGCTGCTCCCAAACCAGCAACTTTCAGAAAATCCCGGCGATTGCAATCAGTTGATGCCTTATTATCAAATGCAACCATAATTTGTCCTCCTCATTAATCTTAGATTTTGAGTAAAATAATATATGGCTATTGTCATAAAAATAAATCAAGATCTTTTTTTTTCTTGCAAAAAGTTTGAGTTTGATAATAACTGTTTTGGGTTTTGATTACAAACTGTAAATGGTAGATTATTTTAGGATTGCTCTACGATTGATTTATTGCGGAAACCTTGAATTGAAGTGTCTATACATAACGCCTTATAACCAGGTCGCAAAAAACGCGCGGCTTCATTCTTTCCGGTTCAACCAATTCTTATTTTTTATTGATGAGGCATACTATAAATATTTTTCACTATTCCTTTCCAGACAGATTCTAATAATAATTTTATTTCTTAATGTATGCATATTAAATACTCAGCTTGATTTTATTTTGGATACTTTGTATCCACAACATTTGCCTGTAAAAGTAAACAATATTTTTTCATTGTTGCTTCACCTGTCAAAATATCCCTTTGATTTCGAAAGGATATAAAGTAAAAATCTTTCACGGCACTATTATTGCTTACATAATATGTTGCATGTTGCACAATGTTGCATAAATAATCATAACGATTTTAAAAAAATCACATAACAGAGAGGTGCTTTTAAAATGACCAGAAAGATATTTGTGGTGTTATCTGTTTTAGCAGCACTCGGTTCGATTAACTCTTGGGGCCAGGATGAAAGTCGGGGACAAAACTTAGGGGTGACAAAAAACGATGCAAAAGCCTTTAACGGATATACGCTGTTTTCGCCCTCGTCATCTACAATTATCTACCTAATTGACATGGACGGAGAAATTGTCAACACCTGGTCAAGCGATTATCCCCCGGGCCAGGCATCGTATCTGCTTGGGGACGGAAATCTTCTCAGGGCGGGAGCGGCGAGTAACCGGAGCAGCATTAGAGCCGGAGGCGGCGCAGGGGGGCGAGTGCAGGAGTTCACATGGGACGGTGAACTTATCTGGGATTATAATACCTCCACGGACAAATACCTTGCTCATCACGATGTAGAAAAGTTGCCCAACGGCAATGTGCTCATCATTGCCTGGGAATCCAAGACAGGGGAAGAGGCGGCCTCTGCCGGGCGAAATACTGATATGTACTGGAACAGCAGCATGATGGTGGATCATATTTTTGAAGTGGAACCCGTTGGAAAGACAAAGGGTAAGATAGTGTGGGAGTGGCACGTGTGGAACCACCTTGTTCAGGATTTTGATCCTTCTAAAAAGAACTACGGCGATGTAGCCTCTCACCCGGAGCTCATTGACATAAATATCGGGAACTCACATGGGAGAAGAGGACGCGGCGACACTGATTGGAACCACATTAACTCCGTTGACTACAATGTTGAACTCGATCAGATTATACTGAGCGTCAAATATATAAATGAAATATGGATCATAGATCATGGCACAACAACTGAGGAGGCCGCAGGGCATTCCGGTGGCAAACGCGGTAAAGGCGGCGACCTCCTTTACCGCTGGGGTAATCCACAAACATATAAAGCAGGTAATGCCTCAGACCAGCAGCTTTTTGTCCAGCATGACGCGCACTGGGTATCACCTGGCCTGCCTGGTGAGGGAAACATCCTGGTGTTCAGCAATGGCGATGGCTGGAGTTCTTCATCTGTGGTTGAAATTATTCCCCCGTTGAATAGTCAAGGTCTATACACGCTTCAATCTGGAAAGGCCTTCAGCCCTGATA
>JAFDJA010000182.1 GCA_019307745.1 Deltaproteobacteria bacterium
CCTGAAAACAGAGTGACTATTGCTTTCTGCGTCTATTATGGTAGTTTTAATGCCGCCATTTTGTGCGGGATTAATATACTCCCACACGACCTCTCCGTCAGGGGTGACCTCAAATAAATGCCCGTGTCGAGCCGAGCAAGCCAGGTTATTCCCATTAGGCAGACGCTGAACTGACGAAGCAAAATAGCTGTAAAAACTATTCAAGTTTCTGGATTGGTAGCTGTATACGACTTGATTGGATTCGCCGTTTGACTTATAGCCTGCCTCCGGCGGGTTCACAAATTTGTCACTGAGGGTGGGATCGCCTGTCTTCTCATCTATACCTGAAATAAAGGGATTGATCTCAATTATTGAGGATTTGAAACCTCTCGGATTGTAACATCCGTTATCAAAAAGCATCATGTTACCGGCGCCCGGCAAACCCTCGTCAATCCATTCAATATTATGGGATCCATACATCTGCTGGTGGCCTTCGTCTAAAAATCCGGGGGGATCACCCTGCTTATAGCAGCTCGGGTTGCCAAATCGATAGACAAAATCCCCTAAATCACTCGCAGCTGCATCGATATTGGCTTGGAGCGCGGCAGCTGGGTCAGCGGCAAAATCTTCCGCAGTGCTGACAAAGGTGGCATCGTGATCGATGACGACGAACTCGCTCCAGTGTTTGGCGTTAAGAGCGACATAACCCAGATCTTCATTGAAGTCCAGCGCATTGTCGTGGCGCCAGTCATAAACAATACCTTCATAATCACCACTGGCCGTAGACGCATTTGTTTTCCAGAAGACATCGGCTTTGCCAGGGTAATCCGCGACGGTTTTTCCCTTACCGGCGTAATTTGCCCATGCCGGATTTCTATCCTGAATGGTGTGATCGATATGGCGCCATACCCATACCCTATTCCCATTCATATCCGTTTCAACAACACCTTCCCCTTTGCCGGCTCTTCCTTCTGCAACATAATCTATTGAGGGATCACCTCCCGCGGCCCAGCATTCTTCGTTGGTCCAAGAAAACCCGGCGAGACCTATGGTGGTGTATGCTTTCAGTTTTTTGTTCCAGACCCGCCATGCATCCTTGTTACCACGTCCTTCCCTGACCCGATTACCGTCCCAATCAAATTCATCACTCCCTCCATAAATGTTACCGTTGTCCAGCAGCTTGGGATTTTCTATATGGAGACTTCCCCATGTATGGACAAGATTCCCTTCCATGTCGATCATAAAAATGGGTGCGGTGGCGCGTGGGTTCATAGGACAAAAGATAGTATATCCATTATAAGCCTTGTCCGGTTTCCATAACTTCAGCTCCGTTTTAGTCTGAAACACCTCAACCGCATACGCAAGGTTTAGCGGCAGGATTATTAACATAGCAACAATAATCATAATCTTTTTTTTCATGACTTACGCTCCTTTGTTTTTAGAAAATTAACAGGTTTATAATTCCCTTTTTCTGTATGATCGTTTTTCTGTTCACCTCCTTTCTTAGTAAATAAATTCAAGAAGAAAGGTCCATTTCTTCTAGGCATTCAGCCCACTTAACATCCAGGTACTTTAATTTATTTTTTATTAACCGGGGATTCATCTTGTTAATGGAATACTCTTCCTCTTCAATCATTCCCTTGAACCTTCCCCATAACTCATAAAAATTATTCTCAAGTGCTCTCTACATACTTTTGCAATATCGATCATTCAGGTTGATTCAGCAAGGTTGTATCCGGCATCTGAAAAAATGATAGTTTTCATATAATCTTTTTTGGTCCAGGTGGTGCCCTTAAATTTTCCAATTTCTATGAATTGAAGTCAAACGTATCGATTTTTGAAAAAAGGGGAAGGTCCGTAAAAAAGCAAACAACTTGATAGGACCACATCTTTAATTTATATAAACAATGGTCTCTCATTTAAGTGTATAATAGGGGAGATCATAATACTATAAATTACTAATTGAAAGCTATTATTTTAGGACTGTCCCCATTTCCTGCTGGTTGAAAAACCTGTTAAGGGAAAAAACAGTAGTGATGCCAAGATAGTAAAAAGGATCAACCAATAGCTTTTTGATATTAACATTTTAATTCTCAAATATATTTTAGAATATATTATATGATATTTCAGATACTCTAGCAATTAAGCATATCATAAATATTACTAATCAGTAATCTTTCTGCGAAGTTTTTACAAAATCTATTTTTTTGTGGTAGTAAAGGTGAAATGTTTAAATGATTAAGAAATTAATTTTTTTCAGGAGGAGAATAATGATGAGAAAAAGTATTTTTTTGATTGGGGTGGCGTTTGTATTGATTTTCACATATCTGACCACAGTGTCAGCATTTACCCTTCACTCTGCAAAAGGGGTTACTCAGGTTGATATGTCAAAGGTCATGGACGGATATGTGATATTCAGCGCTGATAAGTCCGGCAAAACATTTCTTGTGGATCTAGCCGGCAATGTTGTCCATACATGGAATGGGACTGGTTATGAGATGCTGCCGCCTGAACTGGCAAATGGGGAAAAGGGCCATGTGCTGGTCACTAGCAGGGGTAAAATGACAGAGCTGGACTGGGATGGAAATGTTGTGTGGGAGTATAATGCGGGTAAATACAAGTTTCACCATGACTGGCAAAAGCTGCCCAATGGCAATTACATGATACTGGGACGAACAAGTGTGCCTGAAGATATGGTCCCCACAGAATTTCATGGGTTGGGCCTTGAAGGGAAGGCAAATAAGGTCAAAATGTCCCGTGCAATGTACGGAGACCTTATTGTTGAAATATCAGCGGACAAAAAAGAGGCTGTGTGGGAATGGTATGGTCATGACCATCTGGACCTTTCCAAGGTGTGCGCCTATCCAATTGGTGGGTGCATCAGAGGAGGAGACTGGACACATTTTAATTCCATTCACTGGTGCACTAATCCAGGTTATGAGGGCAAGGTAATGGCAAGCAACCGGCACCACAATGAAGCCATTATGATTGATTATAAGACTGGCGATATTGTATGGCGGTGGGGCGGGAATGAGATGGGCCACCAGCATGATGTGCAGATGATTGATCCAGGCCTTCCTGGAGAGGGAAATATCCTTATCTTTGACAATGGACTCCATACCATTGCTGGTTACTGGGGGTCACGTGTTTTGGAAGTAGATCCTAAAACAGACAAAGTTGTATGGAAGTTTGGAGGTATTTCTCCCAATAACACCTCATTTCACAGCTCCCATATCTCAGGCTGTGAAAGGCTTCCCAATGGGAATACCCTTATTATTGAAGGGGAAAACGCGAGGATTTTTGAGGTCACACCCGAGAAGGAGATAGTATGGGAATATATCAGTCCTTTTTTCAATGGGGGAGACAGGGGAGAAAAAGGGCCGAGTGTGTTTAAGGCCAGAAAGGTTCCCAGTGCATGGATTGATAAAAACAAGATCAGAATGACAGATGAAATGAAAAAAACAGCAGAGATGATGAAAAAGATCCAGGACAATAGCAAAGAGATTGATGAGCTTACTATTCAGGTAAATGATGTGTGGGGTTATAAACCAACTAGTGGAAAAGGTGGAAAAGGAGAAAAAGGGAAAAAGGGGAAAAAAGGGAAAAAATAAAATGTTATAGCTTCCCCGCATTTAATTTGTTAGATGAGACATGCCTCAATTTTGTCAATAATAATTTGCCTGTCTCTAATTTTAAATTGGGCAACCACAGGGGATTGCCCCTACAAGCAATGGTACGAAATATTTTTTTCCGTAGGGGCAGGCCCCTGTGCCTGCCCACGAGATATCGATCATGTCAATTTAAAACTCCCTCACACCAGGCATAACATCCTCAACAAATACTCCTACATCTGCAGGGTCCAGAAAGATAGTAATAAGCCTGTTTACTCCAGCATCTTTATACTGCTTTATTCTTTCAATACACTCTTCAGGTTTCCCGGAGATCCTGTGTTTTATCTCCATCCTGATACCCGCTTTCATAAAATCATCCCATGTTTTTTCTGGAATAATCTTACGCATCTTTTCATATGCCTTATCTTTATCCTCTCCAAACAAGACAAAATGAGCTGTTCCAATTCCAAAATTTTCTTTTTTATCTCCAAGGATTGAAGTAATCTTTGACACCATAGTCTCTACTTCTTCTGGCGAATGACCATGCATGAGCCAGCCATCGCCCTGCTTTGCTGCAAGCTCCATACTCATTTTAGAATCACCTCCAACCCAAATCCAGGGTAAAGGTTTGAGCATAGGTTTAATATCTAAAGAAGCATTATTGAGAGTATAATAATCACCATTAAAACTCATCTTTTCTCCGGTCCACATCTTTCTTATTATCTGGATAGCCTCCTCTTCTCTCTTGATTCTCTCGTTGTGATTCTCCCATGACAGATTAAAGGCATCAAACTCTTTTTCATACCAACCAGCTCCAACTGTCAGATCCAGCCTTCCATTGGAAAGCATATGAAGAGTAGCCGCCATCTTTGCCAGCACTGCAGGGTTTCTGAAGCTCGGGATAAGAACCATATGGCTGACCTTTATATTTTCTGTTTTCCCTGCCAGGTATGCCATGGATGTCCATGATTCATAACACCCTTCAAAATCTGATGTCATAGGTGAAAAGGGAGACAACAGGTGATCATCACTGCACATGAAATCAAATCCTGCAGAATCTGCCATAATTGCCATCTTATTAAGTATCTCAGGGGGGACATGTGGTAAAAAGAATCCTAGTTCCAGACTCATTATTACATTCTCCTCTAAAAATTATTAAGTGTATGATAGGGACGCTCATAATATTATAAATCAATAATAGAAAGTTATTATATTATGAGCATCTCTATGCCCCCCAACCATTCTGGTGTCAGACCCTGCACCTATTTGCCTTAAAAATACACCTTAACGTCTATTATTAGGCATAAGAGTATACGCGTATACCTTTTTTATTTCAAATACAATCCCATATTTAAAACAGTTTTCGGGGATAGCTTCTGCAGAGCGATAAGGTGGGGGACATCTATTAATTCTGTCGCAGAATTCATTTCATTGATACCCTGTTTTCATCTTATTCTTGTCGCATTTTCTATTTCACTTT
>JAFDJA010000183.1 GCA_019307745.1 Deltaproteobacteria bacterium
GGAAATATGCTGGCATCCAGGGCGGGGGCACATGGATCTGGGTGGAGGCCGGTTCAGCTGCTGAGGGAACTGCTCAAGGCTATGCGATTCATACGGGCCATTGGAAGCTGCCCTGAGTGAGTGCTTTACCCTGAAATTTGTAATTGGATATTCTGTTGGGAGTTTAAAAAGTACCGTTTCGTAAATCCAAACCGATAATTAGATAGATAAGGAAAGCAGCTGATCTTAATATTTCTATTTTTTATCAGAAGGAGGGAAATCATGTCCAAGAGTAAAATAATAGCATTAACAGGTCTGATCATCACAGTATTTCTCCTGGCATCCTTTACACAGGCGGTAGCTGCGACGATGAAATTTCGAGTTGTCTTTTTCCATACGAAGGTGGAAATTATCAAGGTTGAGGATGTCGAGGGCCATATCATGGGCGTCGGCGAATCAACAGGGCTGGCATCCCTTGAGACTGGTGAAGTAGCCGTGGTCGCAATTAACTGGAACCTAGACTATACAAAAGGGACAGGGACTACTGTAGGATACTGGCACCTGACATTCGAAGATGGGTCTACTATCGATATCAAAGGGCTGGCTACTGCACGGCCCGACCCGAAAGGAAAAGGCACATTGTTTAAAGGCACGGCGGAGGTCTACCAAGGGAGCGGACGGTACGCAGGCATCAAGGGCAATGATACCTTGACGGGCCAGCGCGTCGCACCGATTGATGTTAAAGCTCAACTCTATTTTGATCACATCATAACCTATACCTTACCTTAGTAGGCTGCTCATAAACGGATTTACAGTTCCGTAAACATTCACCAGGCATTCAAGGCAGGGTCATTCGGCTCTGCCTTTTTTTTGTCTGAATGCCTATATCTTGTGCCTCTAAAACTTAGCCCTTAGGTCTAAACTATCAATGTTTTCGTCCAGACTATTTTTTTAGCGTTCCAATACCATATCAATCCTATCGTCAGCCCATATCAAAAAACTTTCAACCATATGAGGGGTCGGGGTGTTTCCGACCCCTCATCCTGAGCGAAGCGAAGGATCTCTAACTAAGTCTTCATACAAATCCTTCCATAGTTTATTTTTGAGATCCTTCGTCGCTACGCTCCTCAGGATGAGCAGTCGGGGCGTTCAAAAAACTCCCCGACTGCTCATCTATTTTACCACAGGGATCTTCCGAATGTCTCATGAGACACTTATGTCCTAATTTTGATTGCGAGACACTTTTTCTCATTCTTCCAAACCTCATCATCGAATTTACCCTTTAATCAATTCATCTTAGCTATGATGTAAGTAGCTAACATTAGCAATGATATTCGTTGTTTCAGGTTTATGCCTTTGCATTAACCTACCCGCCAATGAATTCCTTTTTATCAGAACCGGGTCCCGATATTTTGCTAAATGTTTTATAATTTATTGTAATATCAATATATTATTATTTATCAACTCTACTGAGACATTTCTGTCTCATTTTCATCCCTAATATGGTCATAAAATTGGTGCCGAATTAACAGTGGGCCACCTAACTATATAGTATTAAAGTTATTTTTATTTCATTTCCTCACAAATCACCTTATGGCACATATTTTGATATAATCAGAAGTGGGAAAATACAAAAAGGAGTTCATTATGAAGACTCAAAGTACGATATTCCTTGTTCTTTTATCCATTACACTGATGTTGGGTTTGATTGTCCAGGTACCGAATAGCTGGTCAGGCAACGTTGTTGACCACGGCCTTTACGGCGAGCTTTTAGGGAAATATGTAAAAAACGGTGTTGTGGACTATCGAGGCCTTAAAAATGAAGAAAAAAACCTGGACCGATATCTCAAGGTCCTGGAGAAAACCGATACCAAAAAATTTTCCCGGAACGAACAGTTTGCCTTTTATGTAAACGCCTACAACGCCTGGACCATAAAGCTGATCCTGAGCGGTTATCCTGGTGTAGAATCCATTAAAGATCTTGGGAGTTTGCTGAAGAGCCCATGGAAAAAGAAAATCTGTCGTATTGATGGCGATATCATCACCCTGGATAATATCGAGCATGACATACTCAGGTCCGGATTTAAGGATCCTCGGGTTCATTTTGCCGTAAATTGTGCGTCCAAAAGTTGTCCCCCGCTCCGGTCTGAACCTTATCAAGGAGACATTCTGGATAAGCAGTTGGATGAAATGGCGAGTGCATTTATCAATGATCCGTCGCAGAACCGGCTGGAAGGACGCACTCTATATGTCAGCAAAATATTTGAGTGGTTTACCGAGGACTTCAAGAACAACGTGGTCGGCTTTTTCTTGAAATACGCAAAAGGGGGTCTAAAAAAACAATTAGAGGCCAATGAAAAGAAAATCAATGTCAAGTACCTTGATTATGATTGGTCGTTAAATGAAAGGAGAGCCTAATGGCTGATTATGATTTTGATATTGGTATCTTGGGTGGTGGAGCGGCAGGCCTGACCATCGCATCCGGGGCCGCCCAGTTGGGTGCCAGAACGCTCCTTGTTGAAAAGGAAAACGAACTTGGAGGCGATTGTCTCCATTATGGGTGCGTTCCCAGCAAGACCCTAATCAAAACGGCCCATGTCTACCACCTGATGAAAAACGCAAATGCATTCGGGCTGCCTCAGATTGAAGTCCATCCTGTGGATTATAAAGATGTGGTAAACAGAATCCAATCCGTAATCAGTACTATCCAGGATCACGACTCCGAGGAGAGATTTTGCAGCCTGGGAGCCAGGGTGGAATTTGGTAAAGCATCATTTACAGATGAACACACCATTCGCTTAAACGGAAGCTCCTATTCTGCCAAGAACTGGGTCATCGCCACAGGTTCCTCACCCGGCATTCCCCTCATAGAGGGCCTGGATAAGACCCCTTTTATCACCAATAAAGAGATCTTCTCCCTGGATCATCTGCCAAAATCCATGATTATATTAGGGGCCGGCCCAATAGCCACAGAGATGGCTCAGGCATTTTGCAGATTAGGATCCAAGGTGACCGTAGTCCAGAGAAGCGATCAGATCCTCAGCAAAGAGGATAAGGACATGGCCGATGGGGTTATGAATGTCCTGAGTTCTGAAGGGGTCCTGTTCCACCTGAAAGCTTCTGTATTGCATACCAAAGAGCTTGGCAGGGAGAAAGAAGTGGTCATAAAAAAGGGCAATGGAGAGGAGGTCAGCCTCAAAGCGGAGATGATCCTGGTCGCCATGGGAAGAAAACCCAATATAGAGGGCCTGGGCCTTGAAGGGATCAGCGTTGCATTTGATAAAAAAGGGATAACGGTTGACAACCGAATGAGAACAACACAAAAGCACATCTACGCAGCAGGAGATATAACCGGCGCCTATCAATTCACCCATGCCGCGGGATATGAAGGCGGCATCGTGATAAGCAATGCCGTCTTTCATCTTCCCAGGAAAGCCGACTATGCCTTCCTGCCGTGGTGTACTTATACCGACCCGGAGCTTGCCAATATCGGGATGAATGAAAAACGCGCCAAGGCCGCAGGCATCGACTATTCTGTCTGGACAGAGAAATTCAGGGACAACGACAGAAGCCTGGCGGAAGGTGAAAGAGTGGGTAAGATAAAGATGATCCTTAATGAATCGGAAAAGCCTGTCGGGATTCAGATCCTGGGACCGAAGGCGGGCGAATTGATAGGCGAGTGGGTGGCGGTGCTCAACGGGAAGGTTAAGCTCTCCACCCTTGCCTCTGCAGTGCATCCATACCCGACACTTGGGGAGATCAATAAGCGGGTCGCAGGGACATATTTTTCGCCCAAGATATTTTCGGACAGGGTAAAGAGAGGACTCAAGTTTTTCTTTAATTTGAAGGGGAGAGCCTGTGGCTGAAACCTGTTCACTCTTCTGACTTGTCCGGGTTAGGTTGTCTAAGCTCATGCTCAGTTATTTTTCAACCAGGGGATTCAAAGAATACATTAAAGTTGCCCGGAAGATACTGGATGGCAACTGGACGTGGTCTTATACCAGACCTTCGCCCAGGTTATATCCCCATCAATGGAACTGGGATTCAGGGTTTATAGCTATTGGATACGCACATTACAATCAGAAAAGGGCCCAGCAGGAAATACTATCCCTCTTCAAACACCAATGGCCCAACGGCATGATCCCCCAGATAATTTTTAATCCCGAATTTTTGGGTAATTATTTCCCTGAGCCTGATTTCTGGCAGGTCTCTGACGGCATGCTTACAAGCGGTATCACAATGCCGCCGCTCCATGCCATTGCCTGCCTGCACATTTATAAAGAGGCAAAAAAGAAACAGGAGGCGCACAGGTTTCTCAAAGTAATATACCCCAAACTGTTTGCTTCACACCGATATTTCTATCAATTCAGGGATCCGGAACAGACCGGGCTTGTCTATATCCGACATCCGTGGGAATCCGGACTGGACAACTCGCCTGCATGGGATGCCCCACTCCGGAACATCGAGATCGATAGAGCAAAACTCCCTCCTTATGAACGCAAAGACCTCACACACGGGGTCCCTCCCGAGCAGCGGCCAAGTGATGATGATTATGATCGCTATGTCTATCTTGTGGATCTCTTCAGGCGGCTCAAGTATCGTGAAAAGGATATCCATAAGGAGTGCCCTTTTCTGATCCAGGACGTGATGTTCAACTCTATTTTGTGCCGGGCAAACCGTGATCTCGTGGAAATAGGGCAAGTTTTGAAGGAAGATACCGCCGAGGTCATGGAGTGGGCTGACCTCACTTCCAAATCCATTTCAGAAGAGTGCTGGTGCCAGGGGTGCAACAAATTTGAATCCTTTGACCTGATTGCCGGAGGTCATATTCACACCCCAACGGCAGCCGGTTTTATGCCCCTTTTTGCAGGGGCTGCTTCAAAAGATCAGGCCGAAATTCTCTATGACACCATCAACTCCATCTCTTTTTGCGCCCTCTATCAGGGGAACTGTTTCACCATCCCCAACTATGACATGACCAGAGAGGATTTTGATTCCAAGAATTACTGGCGGGGGCCGGTGTGGCTAAACATAAACTGGATGCTCTCACAGGGGCTAAAAGGATA
>JAFDJA010000184.1 GCA_019307745.1 Deltaproteobacteria bacterium
ATAATAGAAAGCACATTGGACTGTATAGTTATCAGTAAAAAAGGATATATTTTCATGGTTAACAGTGCTTTTGCGCAAACACTTGGTTACAATAAAGAAGAGTTAAAAGGTAAGGCTATGCTTGAATTTATGCCAATAAAAGAAGGGACATATACTTCTACTACCGGTGAATTGGTTCAGATAGATAAAAATTATTGTGATGACCTGATGAGAACATATGACCAATTATTTGAAGAGGGAAAAGTATCTAACAAGGAGACCTTTTTTATTGGTAAAGACCAGAAAGTAATACCTGTCGAGACAAATATAGCTCTTTTATACAATAAGGATAGAGCTTTGACTGGCGTAGTCCGTTCAATTAGAGACCTGACAATAAGGAAAATGGCAGAAAATAAGTTAAGAGCATATAATGACTTTGTGGAAAACATCCTAAGGACCTGTCCCGATGGGATTATGGTTATTAATAATGGATATATCCTGACAGTGAACAGTGGATTGGAAAAGATGTTAGGTTATACCCAGAAGGAGCTTATAGGTGACCATATAAAAATATTGGCACCTCAAGATGAGATGTCTGAAAGTGTAACTGAGTTGCATACAAAAATTAATGAAACGGGTTTTTTAAAGAATCAGGAACTTCTCTGGCGGAGAAAAGACGGGAGCCTGTTGCCGATAGAAAGTCATTTTACTCGTTTAAATGACAGAAATGGGAATGTTTTGGGGACATTAATTATTACAAGGGACATCACCGAGCGTAAGCAGGCGGAGGAAGCACTTAGCAGAGCACACGATGAGTTAGAACGGAAAGTTGAAGTGCGCACTGCTGAACTAACAGAATCCAATGAACAACTTAATCTGGAAATTACTGAACGAAAACAAATAGAAGTAAAACTTAAAAATACCACCGAGCAACTATCGATACTACTGGAATCTCTGCCGATTATTCCTTATACCTGTAAGGCTGGAAGAGATTTTGTATTAACCTATATCGGTAATAGGGTGGAAGAGATTACGGGATATAAAGTGAACCAATGCATTGAGGATTCATCCTTTTGGGTTAAGCATATCCATCCTGACGATCAGGATATGGTGGGTTCAGCCTTCCAGGAATTATACAAGTGTGGTGAGAACAATTATCAGTATCGCTTTCGTGTTGCTGATGGATCATATAAATGGTTTAATAATATACAGCGGTTGATAAAGTTGCCTGATGGCACAGTAAGCCACATTACCGGAAGCTTGCAGGACATCACAGAGGGAAAGAGACTGCGACAGGAATCCGAACACCGTCTTCAACAGATTATCCAGTCAGATAAACTTGCCTCTCTGGGTAAAATAGTGGCAGGTGTTGCCCATGAAATCAATAATCCAAATAGCTTTGTCATCTATAACCTGCCCCTTTTGGAAGAAACCTGGGAAGTAGTTGAACCGATTCTCACCGACTATGCCAGGACGCATCCGGGATGGGAGGTAAATGGTGTCTGTTTAGATGAACTCTCCCAGGATATGAAGGAGATTATAGATGCCATCAGAAGTGGCTCGAAGCGTATTAATAGTGTGGTTACCAATCTAAAAGATTACGTCCGATTACATGAGGCTCTCGATTTTATACCTGTTCAGGTTAATGATGTAGTTAAAAAGGCACTCACCATGGTAGAGTCTCAAATGGAGAGGTATGGATCCAAAAGAGTCTTAAAGCTGGCCGGTACTCTCCCGGAGATACCGGGATATTTTCATAAACTGGAGCAGGTGCTGGTTAACCTGCTGGTGAATGCTACTGATGCTGTTGCTACCAAAGATGACGGGAAGATATCTATTACCACACGATATCTTGTAAGGCTTGCTACTGTCTTGATCGAGATTGAAGATAATGGAGAAGGCATGGAACCTTTGACTATAGATCGAATCTTTGAACCATTTTTTACTACCCGACTGGGTACAGGCGGAACAGGACTGGGCCTTTCAGTCTCCCATAGCCTGGTTAAGGAACACAATGGTAATATTGGGGTTCTTTCACAAAAGGGTGTGGGAAGCCGCCTTACTGTGTTTCTTCCTGTAAGCAGGGAGACTGAGCTGAAGATTTACCCTTCGATCCTATGCCTGAATTATGACGTAGAGTTTATAGACGAGTTGAGAATTTCTTCAGGGGAATACGTTGATGGGTTTTTACAAGCTTTAAGTAAACCAGACAGTCTTATTAGCTATCTGGAAGAACACCCTGAAGTAGATATTGTTCTTTTCAACTCAATGATACTGGATGCGCATAGTGACTTAAAACTACTGGAGGAAATCAAAAAGAGATTCCCTCTGCTCACGGTCATCATGTGTTCAGATCCTCAAACTGTACTCAACAAAAAGAAGGGCACAGCTCAACCAGACTACCTGCTTAAAAAGCCGTTTAAAATGAATGAATTGCTTGAAATTATTAACACTATTGGAAGGCAGAGACTATGAAGATTCTCCTGGTCGAAGATGAAACGATAGCGTTGAAGTCGATTAATCGTCTCCTCAAACGGAGAGGATTCAAGGATGTCGAGCTTTGTGATAAGGGGAGCGAAGCAATACGTATAATCAAGGATAATGACTTTGATATAGTACTGCTTGACCTTTTAATGCCTGATGTGAACGGCCTTAAGGTGTTTGAGGCAACAAAACCTTTTAAAACTTCCACCGAATTTATCATCCTGACTGCGCTGGATGATGCCAAAACTGCGGTTAAAGCAATCCAGCTCGGTGCCTATGATTATCTGGTAAAACCGGTGGATAACGAGCAACTTATTATCTCCATTCAACGTGCTTTCGAACATAAAGGGTTGCTCACCGGACTGGCGGGAACACACTCAGGCAGTAGGAACAAAGAAATTCCTGAAGCCTTTTGTAAGATTATCACGCAGGACTCCCGAATGAAAGAAATCCTTTCCTATGTCCATGTTATGACACAAAGTAATAACTCTATTCTAATAACCGGTGACTCAGGGACCGGCAAGGAACTGCTTGCTCAATGTATCCACCGCGCAGGTCTTACCCCGGATGGCCCTTTTATAGCAATTAATGTTTCTTCTATCCCGGCCACTCTCTTTGAGAGCCATGTTTTTGGCCATGTAAAAGGAGCTTTTACGGGGGCAGAAAGAGACCAAATAGGTTTTTTCGAACAGGCAAACAAGGGCACCCTCTTTTTAGATGAAATTGGGGAACTTCCAAGACACTTGCAGGTTAAACTGCTTCGGGTGCTGGAAGAAAAATCTCTCACACGCATTGGCGATACAAAATCAATAGCATTGGATTTGCGCATTATCTCAGCAACCAATAAAGATTTAGATGAGTCTTGTCAGAAAGGGAGGTTCAGATTGGATTTGCTGTACCGATTAAAGTCAGTTCATATTCATCTTCCTCCCCTAAAGGAGAGGGAAGCAGATATTCCCCTTCTCGCATCTCATTTTCTTAAGAAGTCGTGCGAACTTCACAATAAAGAGGTATGTGACTTCAGTCTTGAGGCTATGGAGGCATTGATCAACAGGGAATATCCAGGCAATATACGGGAATTAGCACAGATAGTAGAAAATGCAGCAATGGTTGTAAATTCACCTCAAATCTTACCCAGGCACCTGGGGATGGAGGGATCCTTGCGTCCTCGACATGCTCGCCGCTTGTGTAGCCTGAGGGAGAATGATAGAAACCATGTGGCTTTTGTGCTGACTCATACCAATGGTAACCGTACGCATACTGCGCAAACGTTGGGTATTACAGTAAGACAGCTCCAGAGAAAGATAGCCGAGATGAAAAAAGATCCTTATTGGCATTCCATTATAGGTGATATTTAGGTCGTTTGTGGGGTGAAAAAAATGTCGTACACATAAACTAAAGCAATGACAGGCATATGCCAGATAACCATCTACTCAATTTCCCCACTTTCCAAACTAACCCTCGACATTTATGTCGTCATCAAATCATCCCCGTGTATTCGCCAATCTTTATAACCATTCATTTAATATAGCATTTTAAAGAATTAGCATAACCTGAATTGATTGGAATAGTATTTGCTATTAATAAGTGTATTATTCCAAACAATTATTCAAAAGGGAGGACAGAAAAATGAAAAAGACAATAATTATTCTCAGTTTTTTATTCACTCTTATTTTAACAGGTGTCTTGTATGGGACATCTGACCAACCTGAGGAGGTAGAAGCCGTGACGGCAGAGCAGGTATGGATGAATCAATTCCCTGTTCCAATGCCTCAGGTAACGATGCGTCCAATGCCTCTTTTCTCAATGCACTAGACTACTTCCTGAAACAGAGGAGGGAGATGCTGTGTTAATCCTAGTGAAAAATAAGGGTTTAGGTAGCTATTCTGAAAGGGGCTCGGCACTAGCATAGGTTCTTACGCCCTTTCGAACCTACTGTTTTTGCCGAGCCCCTTCCCTACACTGGAACTTAGCTTAAGCTGAGTTTATCCTGAGATATGAAGGGTTTAAGCAATTGGAATAATGGCCCGCCCTGGTGCGACTTGTTAGAAAAACCTTAATTTCACCGCAGAGAACGCAAAGATCGCTGAGGAAAAGACAGTTAGATTCCATCATAAACAAAATTTTAAGTTGTTACAAAAAAAATCGAAGTACCTACTGTGGTAATGTCAGGTGGTGCTAGCAAAGCGATAGAGATGCAAGTAAAAGAAACAGGGGCAAGCGCCTTTCTGCGCAAGCCTTTTTCAGGCAAGGAATTGCTTGAGGCAGTTAATTTAAACCTTAACCGAGAGGATAATAATAAGAATGAAACCACAGCGCACAGAGAAAAGGTACTCTGTTGTTCCCCAGTTAGAAATAAGGAACGCTTGTGGCAATCGTAATACATCAATAGAGCCAGTACACCTTGAATGAATTTCTAATGGGGTGAATCTGTGTTTTATTTTGACAATACGTACATATAGGGAGGATAGAGAAATGAAAATAATGCACTCGAACAAAAGTAATATTTTACTATTAATTTTTTTCACGATGATCATCACTCTTAATTTAAGTTCGGCAAGCGCAGAATTAGTCGGATAC
>JAFDJA010000185.1 GCA_019307745.1 Deltaproteobacteria bacterium
CGACTATTTAATGACTTGTCCTTTTTCATGCTTCCTTTAAGCCGCTTTCTCCAATATAGCTACCTCATCAGCACTGAGAACCCGATCAATATCGAGCAGAATTTTTACACCGCCTTCCATCTTGGCCATGCCAAGGATATAGTCTGTGTTCAGTTTGGTACCG
Source organism: Deltaproteobacteria bacterium (assembly GCA_019307745.1). Lineage (GTDB taxonomy): Bacteria > Desulfobacterota > DSM-4660 > Desulfatiglandales > HGW-15 > JAFDJA01. The sequence continues at coordinate 164 of JAFDJA010000185.1, forward strand.
AATGTGGGGGTATTCTCGACATCTTCACCTTTGATATTTAATACTTCGGAAACCGCATCCACCACGATGCCGATAAGGACTACGTCGGACTCTCCTTCGATCTCCACCACGATGATGCAGGTCCGTTCCGTGTAATCGATTGCCTCCATACCAAATCTCAACCTGAGGTCCACCACAGGGATTACCTTACCCCTGAGGTTGATCACACCCTTGACGAACTCCGGAGTCTGGGGAACAGTAGTGATGGGCATCATCCCGATAATCTCCTTGATCTTAAGGATGCCGATGCCGTACTCCTCCTCGGCCAGCGAGAAGGTCAGGTATTTGCCCTCTCTGTCAGCCATTGCCTTTACTGCCTGATCCATTGTTTTAGTAACTTCTGACATCTTTTTGCCTCCTTTAAGTTAGAATTATTGATCACCATAGATTTCATGCATCTATTTCAAGAGGGCTGCACATTTAAAATTTTTTGTCTCTCAACCTTTTCTCACTATAGGTTTGCTTTGAAAATAAGCATCAATTGTGCCAAAATGCTTTATGTTTTACTTTGTCAAGAATAACAATAGGTTAGAGAATTCATGGTGGGTAGATATGTGACAAATTCGAATCGGGGATTATCGGCCTGTCAGAAATTTGACGATTTTAACATAAATATGACGTAAAGATAGGTATTATTCTAAATGTTAATCTAATGTCAGCCCGGCGCAGGAAAACAATCTAGCTGATACAGAAAATAATTTGGGATGGATTTTGAAATTGGTGCAACAAAGGCAGGGTGAAATAAATAACAATTACTCAGATTTAAATTATAAATGGGAGCTTTGTCCAAGCTCGCCTTTTGTATTCTTGCATTATTATTTCATCGCTATCAGATTGAATTCAGCAATGTATTGATTTGGTATTCATAACTCTAATCCCTATATTTTATCGCATTCGCCATACCAATGTAATTATAATCCTAAATTGTGCTATTCTACTATTTGAACCTGAGAATGATCTGGCAGTATTGGACATCGTTCAGATAGAATGTGAGGGTTGGTTATTTTATAGGATTAAATTCTTTTAAGCGGCCATCATATCTTGTGGTTGGTTCACTGTGTATAAAATTCAAGGTTGTTCACCAAAGTCAATATCTTCATATTATTAGATTTTTGTTATGATTTTATTTTGTAATCATAACCTCAGGACCATGAATCCACGATTATGACTTATAGGCAGAAAGCATAAGTTTCAGAGTGAAAAAAAGCTATACAAAATAATGGCGTATTCACAAGAAAGACAGGGCCAAAACGGCCCTGCCTTTTTGAAAACATACAGGACATTAAAATCTATGTTTTAAGCATAAACAGCCAGTTTATGTTGATCATACTCCTGCTTATTTTTTTCCTCCTTTTCCTCCTTTACCTCCTTTTCCGCCCTTATCTCCTTTTCCTTTACTACGAACTTGAATTTTCCCCTGAGCTGCCAATTCGGTGATCGTACCCTGTGGTGTCAGATCCAAGCCTTTAAGACCCGGATAGTCAGGTGCGTAACGATATATCCTACCGGCAGAGTGCTGGTCCAAATCCCCTGGCTTTATTATTTTTCTAGCACCATCTCGACAAACAGGATTGATATATTCCCACACGACTTCGCCTTCAGGAGTTACCTCAACATAGTGCCCTTCAGTTTTACCGCTGGCAATGGTATTCCCATTGGGCAGACGTATACAGGCGCCCCCGTTATCAGTAAGAAATCCTGAGCTCATCATGGGATGAAAATACCATACGGTTTGATTGGAGATCCTTTGGGACATTCTCTGTCTAAAGCTTCTTGGCACTTCCGACATATGATACCCTGCATCGGGAGGATTCACATAATTTTTACTGATGATGGGCTTGCCTGTTTTCTCATCAATACCGGCAATGAAGGGATTTATCTCCCTCACATTAGACTGAGGGAGCCTGTCATAAAGATACTGACCGTTGTTAAAAAACAGTATATTACCGGCTCCGGGGAGACCTGGTTTAATAAATTGAGCGTCGTGGACACCGCCCAATTCCTTGTGGCCGGTAGAATATTCTATCCAATATTTTTCATCAATCTTTGGTCTGTCACCCTGTTGATACATTGCCGGATCTCCAAACCGCCACAGAAAATCACCGGCGTCACTGGCAGCCAGCTCAATACTTTTTTCAGGATCTCCAGCGACGAAGGTCCCATCATGGTCAATAATCCACCCCTCACCCGACACCTGGTCAAACACTATATGCCCCGTCTCTTCATTGTAATCCACAGCATTGACGTGATTCCAGTCGCGCCTCACGGTTGCCCCCCAATTGATATCCATTTTACCCGGGTAGTCCGCTATTGTTTTTCCTTTCTCAACATAATTGTCCTTGTCTGGAAAACGATCCTGAATGAGATGATCATAGAAAGACCATTCCCAGACAACATTATTGTTTTGATCTCTTTCAACGATACAATCCATCTGTGCGCCTTCGTATTTTCCTCCTCTGGCCCAGCTAGGCTCAGCCCCCGCAGCAATTACTTCCTCGTGGGTCAGATCTTTGTTCGATATGTATATGACAGTTTTCGATTTGAGTTTTTTATTGTAAATAAGTTTTGAGCTGTGATGTGGATGGTGTTCCGGCCGGGTCTCCTCAAGATCAAAGATTACCTTCCCGTCTCGATCATAATAAGCAAATTCCATACCACCTGTACCATATCTGGTTCCGTCCTCAAAAAGCTGACCGCGGACTGTCATGTTGCAAACATTCCCCTCCATGTCGATCAGAAAACTGCCAATCTGACTATATCCGTTATAGGCTTTCTCTTTATCCCAATAAATCAGCTCTGACGGCCCGTAGAATGCCTCATACGCATAGGCGTAACCCATGGCCATGGCAAGAAAAAGTCCAAATGAGACAACAATTAAAGTCTTTTTCATCATGCATTCTCCTTTTTTAAAATGGTTTGCTAACGGCATTACACCAAATTCATCTGCAATAATGTCTTTTCCTTTGCTCACCCCCTTTCTTGTAAGATTTGTCACAGACATTCGCATTTAGATGTTGCGGAATGGCTGGACATTTTTTAAATAGCGATCAATCTATTTTTTTTCACCACTCGAAAATGTTACCGATACGCTTTCTATTGTATATCCAGCAGTATTTGAATGAATGAATTTTAAAGAATTGTCTCCGTCTACCCACCAGGATGCAGGGGTATCATAACTTATTGTTATTGTAGATTTATCATTTGAAGTATCCCCATAGGAACCAAAAAGCTTAATTGAATTTGAGCTTCCATTGATCTCAAGTGTGCCTTCATCTGCAAAATCAGGATCATTTACGGCCATCTCAATAATAGCAACTGTGGCATTGGATGGTTTGGATACCTTTAATGTAACTGTCTTCTCCTCTGGAGTTGATCCTTCTAAGTCGACTGGAAATCCATCTTGAGCAGCGTTCCCCATCCCAGAAAAACCCAAGCAAATTATAAAGGTTAAAGCGAGAAAATTTAATTTCTTCATTTCCCCATACCTCCTAAAATAAGGTTGATATTTATGGACCAAAAAATACCTCCTGATCCTGTTGTGGTCAAGTAAGATTAGGCTCCTAACAGAACAGTCATAACTCTGTCAGGAGCAAGGCAAGTATAGTTCGAGGTATTTCCCCATGATATAACCGTCTTGATAGAGGTTAATTGTTATTAGGAAAAATATACTTAGTTATAATTAGATGAAAAAAGGCAATTTAAGTCAAGGAGAATCGGCTCTTAGAATTACATCGAAATCGAGGATTTTGGACCGGGAAAGGCGAAGGGAAAAATACCATATATTGTGGTTGATTGCTGGCTTTGAAAGTAACGACTTGCTTGCCAAAACCTGCACTTTTTGATTGTCAAAATTTATTGAAGACTTCGTTTTGTAATCATAACCTCAGGACCATGAGTCCAGGATTATGACTTATCAGCAGTAACCTCTCGAATTGGAAGTTTAAATATCACAGTTTTAAAGGCCTATAATTCTTCCAAGTATGTTGGAGAGAACGCAAGATTTTTTTTAAGGCTTAAAAAACCTGAAATATATGCCAGGTACCTGAAATTTGTCGCCGGCAAATAGATGAAGGTATCTGAATTCCTAACGCCTAAAATCAGCGGCGTGCACCAGCTCGTCTGCTGCATTGATTTATTTTCTTCTTTACCACACAGCTCAAGTACTCATGGCTGACCTCATAGCCCTTTCCGGTTTCCTTACCCTCCTCAAGGCAGGCAAGGAACTGACCTGTCAGAACGTCTCGTTTTTCAGGGTCTATGGCATTGAAATAGGCGGTTCCGGCGCCGGACTTTATGAGGTGATCCAGGACATCCTGTGAAGTCCTGCATTGAAAAACGATCTGATCTTCTATGAAATCATGTATCTCAAGGCCCGATGAATGAAGTAGCTCTTCCAGGTGTTCCCGGTTTTGAGGGAAATCAAAACTAACGCCTTGTAAGAGGACGGACGGATCTTGAGCAACCAGACTTTGAAAGATCTCAAGGGATTCTCGAGGCGAGTTGTCCCGATGGACCACAAAAGCCAGCATTCCCCCTTTTTTCAGAGCCCGGTTAGCCGCTGTGAAAAACGGGGCAAGCCGGATATAGCCCAGAACCCAGGTGGAAATCACAAGATCCACAGCATTGGATGACTTCAGGAAACTCAATGCATCTCCATGCACGAAATGAACCTGGGAATCGTCCTGGGCAGGCAATCGTTTTCGTGCGAGATCCAGCATCCCCTCCGAGAGATCCACAGCCGTAAAATTGGCATCCGGAAGAAGCCGTCTGGCGATCAGACTGGTCGCATAACCGGTTCCACAGCCACATTCTATGATTGTTTTTGC
>JAFDJA010000329.1 GCA_019307745.1 Deltaproteobacteria bacterium
TTGTAAAGATATTCGGGAAGGGGTAGATCTGTGGAAAAAAGGTGCCCAGGCAATGCTATGGAACAAAGAGAGATATGGGGATCGTGTCTGTATTCTCACATTTGAAGATTTAATCACCAAGACAAAGTCAGTCATGCGTTATCTGGCTGAATTCTTGGAAATAAGATTTGAGGATATTCTGTTGGTACCCACTTTTAACAAATATCCAATAAGAGCTAACACCAGTTTTGAAGCAGAGAGAAACGGTATTATCAATAGTACGCTCCAAAGATACAAGACCCTCGCACCGGATGAATTGGAATTTATTCAAAATATGACGAAGGATCTATATGGAGAAATACTAAGTTTAGCTACCCGCTTCGATTAAGAATTAGCTAGTGTCCATCCGGGAACCCACAAATTCCCTCCCCCTTGACGGGGGAGGGTAAGGGTGGGGGTGAAAAAATAATTTATATTCAGCTATTTACCAATTCCCCCTCCCTGTGCAACCACGGACATGGGTAACCTATGTACCAGGTTCAGACCTCCCCTTTATCCCCTCCCGCCAAGGGAGGGGAAGGGTATTTCCGGACGGAAACTAGCTAGATGGTTGCTCAGCTTTTGACTTATTTAATTTATTCTGTGATCTCCCTCCGGGCCGTAGGCCCTACAGGCCGGAGGCTGCGTTCTCTGTGGTTAATATTCCAGATTTGATGATTAGTCGGCCTAGCCAGAGACGATGAAATAAGGACATGATGGATGTACTTGTTTTGCGTTAGACACTTCAATGACGTGGATCATATTACCCCTATAGTATGGAAGATGAAGCAAGACAATTATGCAGTTGCCGTTTATTGCATAAATCCACGATACGATATTGAGAATGATTATCGTCTCAAGTTTTTGAAAGAACAGGGGGTTACAGTAGAATCAATTTATGATGCTTTTGACCAGAAAATGAACGGTCTCCATCATGCTATGCGTCGTCTTTTTCTGCGGTTTTACGCCAAAGGCGAGAAATTTAGTTCTCATCAGGTGGAGAAATTATTGCTTTTATCGAGGTTGAATCAACTGGCAGCGCAGATAATTGGCCGTGTTTTATATGAACTGACAAGAATTTCTTTTTATAGAAAAAGTTGGGCTCAATATTTTCTAAAAGAAAGCGAAGCACAACTTTTGTGTTTTGACCATATATTACCGAGTCGATATGTCGTTAACGTGCTGCTGGAGGCAGCTAAAGAGAAGTCTATACCAACCCTGGCACTCCCTCACGGCGTCTACTTATATACCAATGAATCCTATAAAGCTAGAACGTCAGCAAAGCAGAGATTTCATAAGTTTAACCGATTTGATTACGTGATCGTCCAGAACCATTTAAGGAAGGATGTTCTGGTCAGTTCTGGCATCGCTGGAGAAAAAATAATTGTGTTGGGAAGTGCTAGATTTTGTGGTGAGTGGATAGCTCAAAACAAGAAAATATTGCCCAAAATAATTGAATCAACTGGCAGGGATCCAGAAAGGTTAAGAGTAGTCTTCATGCCATCGAAACCGCGGTGCAGGATTGATGTAGAGAGGATGCACAATACAATTGACCTGTTGGCAAGTCTCAGCGAGATTGAAGCAGTTGTTAAGCCTCATACCCGCCCGTATTGGTAGGGAGGCCCACCTTTTTGATAACATGCAGCTACCCAATGTTTCCCATGTACTTACTCCAGAATTATGTGAGTGGGCGGACGTAGTCCTCATCATTGGTTCCAGCGTCATCACAGAGGCACTCATGCAAGGCAAACCTGTTCTTTACCTGAAATATCTTCATGCAAATACAATGTTGTTTGAAGAGTGTGGTGCATGCTGGACAATACATAACGAAGCTGAGCTAGAGTATGCACTACAATCGTTACGAAAAAAGGAAATGGACGTCCCCTATGGGGATGTGAATGTAAATAGATTCCTATCAGAGGTTGTTTACGGTGGTCAAAACAATAGGGACGTACTTGAGGACTACGTTCAGTTCATTACGAACTGTTCGGTTCACTAAAAAGGACTGTTGGGGTGAATTCTCGACACTGGGAAAAAGAAAAAGATATAAATCAAAGGCTTGGCGAAAGAATCATCAGCTATTTTATAGGTAAATACGTCAAGATCAGATACAAAATATGGATGTTCAGAAAGGAAGCTAATGAAAGTAACTTACATCTTCAAGACCTTC
>JAFDJA010000186.1 GCA_019307745.1 Deltaproteobacteria bacterium
GCAAATTTTTCTGGTAATCTGAATTTCCTTGGACCTTATTTTTAAAGAGTCGTTGAAAAAAGGTTCCTTTTTTTATTCCCACTGAATCGAAGCAGCTATTAATTCTTTTAATAAACAAACTAGGTACTGTTGATTTTTTCTGTTAATTTCAATATTGAGACCCTTGTTAGAGATAATATTTACGGGGTTTGGATAATATAAAAAAGAAATCAGAGAAATAGCTTGACATGAGGGGTATTTTTATTTAAATATTTCTGTTTTGATCTTAACAATTCAGGGTATTTTTATGAAAACATTTATTGCAAAAGAGCACGAAGTAGATAAAAAATGGTATGTAGTGGATGCAAAGGATAAGATCCTGGGCAGACTTGCGACCCAGATTGCAATTCGCTTGAGAGGAAAACATAAACCCATCTTCACTCCTCATGCTGATACTGGCGATTTTATTGTGGTTGTTAATGCTGAAAAAGTCGCTATGACCGGTTCCAAGTGGGATAAGAAAATGTATTATCATCATAGCCGTTATCCTGGTGGCCTGAAGTCTATTTCCGCAAGGAAGCTTCTTGAAAAGAAGCCTGAGGAAATTATACGTATGGCGGTAAAGCGGATGCTGCCCAAAAATAGTCTGGGTAGGCGTCAACTGATGAAATTGAAGATATATATCGGAGTAGAGCATCCACACCAGGCTCAGAATCCGGAAACATTAACGATTTAGGAGAGTTAAATGGCTGCAGAGCTATATCATTCCGTAGGAAAAAGAAAAACATCTGTTGCACGTATCTGGATGAAACCAGGATCTGGGGTGATTACTGTCAATAACAAGTCTTTTGAAGATTATTTTGTTATGAGTTCAGGCAGGAATGTTATTAAACAACCCCTTGAGATAACAGATACTGTTGGCAAATATGATATTCTTATAAACGTAAAAGGCGGGGGCATTTCCGGACAGGCCGGTGCAGTAAGACATGGCATTACTCGTGCACTTATTCAGGTTAACCCAGAATTCCGTGGACCTTTGAAAAAAGCATCCCTGGTTACAAGGGATTCTAGGATTAAAGAGCGTAAAAAATACGGTCAGCCTGGAGCCAGAGCACGTTTCCAATATTCAAAACGTTAAGATATCATTATCAGTTTGTTCTGAATCATTTATCTAATTATATTATAGGGAAGTCACCTGTGACTTCCCTGTTTTTTTAGGTAGATGAAGATATTTGAAGAAAAGACCTTTATTAATAACCAGTATCTGTCGGAATATCTGTCTTTTCTGCCTTGTCATTTTCATTGTCTTTACTGTGGCGCCAGGCAATGCCGATACAGCAGGTCAGACCACCATAAAGCAGAAAAAAGCCGATAAGTGCCATTATTATTGCTGTCGCCTCCATTACCCAACCTCCTGATAAATGTTCTTAACTGCCAGTTCACGCTCTTTATCATTCTTGGTTTTTACTGTGGAAAGGATAAAGGAACATAAGCTGATCAGTAAAAGTGTGCCCAGGCCAAGTATAATTAAAGCAGAGACCGGATAGCCCTCATATGGTGATTCTATCTCAATTAAAAATGATTTAATAATTGTATAGGTCAGAATTATAGGTGTAATAAACTTTACCATAATAGAAAAAATGGGACCAATTTTTATCTCAGCATTTTTATTCACCTCTCTGGTGAACTTTTTTGTACCAAGAATCCATCCCACGGCTATACATTCCATTATGGCGACAAATGTTATAGCATAGCTCATTATAAAGTGGTCAATTATGTCAAGCCAGTATAGGCCCGCACTTGTTGCAAGGGGAATCCCCAGGACAAAACTTATTACAGCAACAATGGTTGTGGAATGTACTCTTGGCAGGTCAAATTTATCACTAAGTGCAGCGCCAACGGTTTCAAGCAGGCTAAAGGCGGAATCAACTCCCAGAAACAGCAGGGTTATAAAGAACAGGAAACCGAAGAATTTGACCCAGATAGGAAGTTTGGCTAGGGCAGCAGGGTAGACAACAAATGCAAGCCCGGGTCCTGCCTGTGAAATATCCTCCATTGTTGAGTTGGTTGCCACGGCAAAGTAACCAAGCACGCTGAAGACAGCAAGTCCGGCCAGAAAGCTGAAGCAGCAGTTTGAAAAGGAGGTTATAGCGGCAGAATTAGGAAGCTCTGTATCCCTGGGCATAAAAGAGGAATAAGCGATCATGGTGCCGAATCCTACAGAGAGTGAAAAAAAGATCTGTCCATAGGCCGCAAGCCATACCTGAGGGTTTTTGAGCTGTATCCAGTCAGGCGACAGGTAATAGTTCAGGCCTGTTGTTGCTCCATCAAGTGTGAGCCCCCTTACCAGAAGTATCAAGACCAGAATTATAGGAAGGGGTACAGTATAAAGGAGGACCTTTCCAACAACTGAAAGTCCTCCTTTGATTATGGCCCATATTATGACCCATGTCACCAGGAGCCAGAAAAGCAGTTGATAGTGTATTTGAACGAAATCCCATGGACCGCTGGATATGTGAAGGACACTATTGAAAAAATGGTCCTTGCTGGATGAGATATCACTGGCCCACAGGCTCAGATCCCCCATATGAAACAAAAAATTCCAGGTCCAGCCAAGTACCATGCAGTAGTAGATATTTATGGCAAAGGCGCTCAGGATGGCAAACCATCCGATAAACCTCAAAGGTTTTTTAATGGCCCCAAGGGCAATATTGGCAGAACCCTGGGAGCGTATCCCCAGTCCATATTCAATAATCATAAGAGGAATGCCTGCAGTGAGCAGGGCAATGAAATAGGGCACCAGAAAGGCCCCTCCTCCATTCTGGGCCGCAATATAAGGGAAACGCCAGATGTTTCCAAGACCTATTGCGGAACCGACTGCAGCCATAATAAAGACGGACCTGTTCTTCCACTGTTCTCTTTCTTTCATAACCCAATCCTTTCTGAAAAAAATACTAATTTAATGATTTTTCATATACGGAAATGTTACAAAATCTCTTGTCGCATAATAAAAACAGGGTAGCTGTGCTGCTTTTATCACAAGAAGCAAAGAAAGAACCTGATCTTTTAAAACTATGAGGCCTGCTGTCTTTTTCTAACCTTGTCCTTTATTCTGTTGATATGCCCACGGCCCAGTCCTTTGACTTCACAGCCAAGCTCGAAATATCTCTCTATTGTAGAATCATCCAGGATGCCGAAACAGTCAATAACAGCTATTTTTCCACCCGCCATCTCTACTACTTCATCCGGATTCAGGTTCAGATATTGTTTGTGGCGTACGGCAATGACCACAGCATCTGAACCATTTAAGGAATCTTCAAGATCCGGGATCATACGAATCTCGCTCAGATGCTCCTGGTTCCTGAAAAACCTTGACCAGCTTAATCCTGCAGCAGGATAACTCTCCTGTTTTTCAAGCTCCCACCAGTGTTCAACATATGGATCATGGACCTTGATGTCCGCACCCATCTCTGTCAGCTTCCTGACAATAATCTCTGAACCGCTGTACCTGGTATCAGCCACGTCCTCTCTATAAGACGCACCAAGCAGGGTAACCTGACAGGCCGCAACGATTAGCCCCATATTCCTGAGTGCGTCGCGTACAAGTTGTGCCACGTGGAGAGCGCGTGTGTCATTGATGTTTATCGCCTCAGGTGTAATCTTAAAAATATCATTTTCAAAACCAAGCAGATGCTTGTATGCCCAAAGGCCTAGACCTCCGTCTTTGGGTAGGCAGTATCCTCCTATCCCAGGGCCCGGAAAGATAAGATTATTATGGGTGGGTCTGATTTTTATGGCGTCAATGACCTTTACAAGATCCACACCGTTTGTCTCTGCAAACAGACTCCATTCGTCCAGAAATGCCAAGATAGTTGCCCTATAGCTGTTCTCAACGATCTTGCAGGTCTCACTTTCAATTGGCCTGTCTAGGACTGTCAGGGGGTATTCCTCCACATTCAGGACTTCAGATAAAAATCTGGAGACCTTTTCGCGGCTTTCTTCATTTATGCCGCTGCACACACGCCAGAAGTCCCGGACCGAACTTACATAATTTTTGCCTGGCATGACTCTCTCATAGCTGTGAGCCAGTTGAGGCTCACTTGTGATGTTTCTTTTTTTAAAGGCCTTTTTTATATGGGGATAAGCCACATACTCAGTGGTTCCGGGAGGGACAGTAGTCTCAATAAGCACGAGACACTCAGGGCTGATTTTTTCTCCTATGATTTTAAAACTATCCTCCAGGGCGCTGATATCCGCGTTTCCGCTCCTGAGATTTCCCAGGTCCTCTTTTAGAAAATCACACTGTACATCAACAACCAGTATGTCTGCCAGCTTAAGGGCGTCATAAGTAAAGGTGGCAATCATTGTTTTCTTTTGCATCACACAGCGTTCAATCAGTGGCTCTACTTCGGGATCCTCTGCTTTGACCGGAGATATTCCACGGTTGAAAAAAGGGATTTTCCAGAAACTTCTTGTGCTTGGTCTCTGCATGCCGATGACAAATTTATTGGATTTACCAGTGTCCTTGTCAACGGAATCAGCAACAACTCCAGCCATTACAGCACCAACAAATCCCAGTCCCATAACAACTACTATCTCCCGGCCCATTTTTCTCTGCTCATCAGCCAGTTTGACAAGTTTTTCATATTCCTGTTTGTAATCTTCGTCAGTTGGAAGGGTAAACTTTTCGCCATCAGGACTTATTGAATATTCCATGCGGTTCCTTTGCTAAAATAAATTTTAAGTTGGACATAAAACACCACAATAATGGACATCTTGCATATTGCTAATTATTTAATTTTATTAATAATGTCAAGTGATTCTTGTTTTTGAGGATATCTTTTGCCAACCGGGATAGGTTTATATTAAGGCCTTTCTCCAACCCATAATCCTGCGACAAATGATTTTTATGGAGCAATTTGTTTTTAAAATGGCAAAATGGAAAATATATCTAAAGATTTATTTAGAATAT
>JAFDJA010000007.1 GCA_019307745.1 Deltaproteobacteria bacterium
GCGTTTAAAAAAACCAGGATCACGAGGTTGTTCTGCCTGCTTTTCAGGTGAAACGAATACAATCAGTTTCTGGGCAATACTCCTGCCGATCGCCATACGAGTACTGCCATGCCCGACTATCAACCTGCCATGACCCTCATTATTGATAACCTCCAGGAGGTCCCCCTGTCGTAATCCCATTGCGGCCATCCTTCCAATAACTCCCCTCCCCCCTATTATATCTCTGATAACCACCTCTTCCCCGGCCTTTGCCATTGACAGAGGCAGCAGAGGGCTCCTCTCTGCTATACATTCAGAGCAAAGGCCGTAAATCTCCATCTTATGCTGAAGCACATGAAATCCATGATCAACAGCAATTTTTCCCTGAAGCAGCTCCATCTCTTCATTGCTGAACTCGATGATCCTAGCACACTTTGTACAGATAAAATGGTCATGATGTCTGCCTAAATGGCGATGTTCATAGCGGGGAGGCTGGCCTTCAAAGGTCTCCTTCTGTGCAAAACCCTGTTCAACCCAGCGGTTCATGCATCTCCTCACAAAATCAGGATCATAATCATATCCCCTTTCCTTAAGGAGGATCATCAGGTCATCAAAAGTTACATGCTCCTCAACATCTAAAAAGGCATCAATGATATTAAGTCTATCCTCAATCTTACCTATATCATCTCCCTTAATAAGAGCTCGAAAATTCTCTTTTTCATAATTCTTATTATTAATCATTGGACGATTCCACCCAAAGTAATGATAAATCTACTGTCCCTTCTCTTTTTCATTTCTGCATTCAGAGCAATAACCGGTTATATCCAAGCGGTGATTAATTATCTCAAAATCATTGGTACTGCCCAAGCGTTCGCTGATCCGCCCCAGGTCCCTTTCAACAAATTCAACTACCTTACCGCATGTAATACATCTAAGGTGACAATGATGCCTATGCCCATAGGTATGCTCATAATGCATATGACCGTCTTCGTGCCAGACCTCTTTAATAAGACCGCACTCCATGATAAGAGGGATATTCCGGTAAATTGAAGCCTTTGAGACCTTACTATTTTTATGCCTTAACCGCAGATAAAGATCATCCACGTCAAAATGGTTATGATCTCCGAATATTACTTTTATAATATCTTCTCTCTCAGGAGTATTTCTGAGCCCTTTTTGAGATATAAAAGACCTGAACAAACCTATCACATCATCCATGGCTCTCCTCTAATTGCAATTAATTATCAATAATAACAATATACTGCTAGAGATGTCAACTTAAGCTTTTCAGGTATGATCACAACATTTCCTTTTGGCAGAGTAAGATTTAACCAAAAAAAATTTCACTCCTCATTGTACTGAATGAATCACGACACCTTTTACCAAGGTTTCTCAGTTAGAAGAATTCTTTTCCACTGAACATTCCTTGCCTTATTCCAAACTGAAAAACAAACAAGACAACACTGATATTGGGTTTCAACTATGACGGATTACCCCCTATCTCATGAAAAAAATCAAGATACCCCCTTACCGAGTTCCCAATAAACATCCTCTCCCTTACCTGGGTATCAGGCTGCATTGCCACAAACCCTCCTAGTTCCGGATCTCTTTCAAGGATTTCCTCCACACACCTGGCTTCCAGATTATCGGAACCTTTAATTATTTCCTTTTCAATAATTTCTCTCCAACAGAAAAGCTGATTGTAAAACCGTTTCAACATTATGCTGGAATCGGGGGCCTCTTCAACATGGGCATAGCATATCCTCTGATTTCCCAGGTCCAATAGTCGTTTGATACTGGTTAAAAATTCTTCCAGAAAAAACCTTGGAGGGGTGGCTGGCCGCAGATATTCCAATTCTCCAACCTTGAAATAGTTTCCGCCTGCCTCTCCGGCAAAAAGTGTTCCTTCATAGATATAACTTAAATGATGGGCTGCATGTCCTGGAGTCTCTATGATCCGCAGTCCAGTGATATCAGCATCAACATGAGAAATAAGCCGCTCCTCCTTTACAGGTTTTACCTCACCATAGTCCTCGGCAAGCCTGCCAAGGGTCTGTGAAGGCTCCCCTGCCAAAGACGCGACGGATCAACAAGATGCCTGATCCCTTTTTCATGGCAAATTGCCTTTACCATGGGGAACTGTTCAAGAATATCAAAGAGCCCTCCTGCATGATCAATATGGATATGCGTAAGCAGTACATAATCCAGTCTCTCAATGCTCATGGATTGAAGGGATTGTATCAGTCTGTGAACAGATCTTTTAGGACCCAGATCAACGACCATGTTAATATTGCCTAACAAAACACGGGAGCTGAAAAAATCCTCAAATCCTGGCATATCCTGTTTGATCTTTATCTGTATTGGGTTCATAACACTGTATCCTCTATTTCAACTCCTCCGCTGTCATGAATAGAAAAAACATACCCTGCACACTCCAATTTTGTGTATCCTTGACCCTGGCCTGCAAAAAAAAATTGGAGTAATCTTTACAGATATTTCTGATCTACAAGCAATACCAAGGTATAATAGACAGAATTCTGCAATGAAAAGACATGCACCATAACACAAAGATTAGATGAAGTATTTTAAAAAATGGATGCCCATATAAAGGTGTCCAGACAATAAAGGGAGTGGTTGAAATAGAAAATTATGACCAAATTATTAGCTCTTTTTTTTATACATCCAGTCCTTTAAAGGGATAGAGACAAACTCACCAAGGCGTGATATGGGGCTGCTGTACAGAGGGAAAAGAGCTCAAATCCTACAGAAGATAAGATCGTCTTATATTAAAGTTGCCTCTGTATTCTCTGTACCTCTAGCAAAACGGTTGTGAATCAACACAGAGTTGAAATGGACATGTGAGAACCATAGATATTTTCGCGCCAAATTTGCACAGGAGACGAATCACTTTCTTAGAGATGAACCTCATTTTCCACCTTGAATTTCAACCCTCCTCAATATACTGAAAGGCCTCAACTCCTCATCCATAAGAATAAACTGGCTGTTATTGGCAAAATCGACCTGATGGCCGTCTGTGGTCACGAGCGGGGCAGGAAGGACAGTTGTGGAGAGTGAACCATCAGTGCTTAAAACCTCAAGTGTCTCTCCTGCCAGTATCTTGTTCCTTACACGCAGGACACTTTTACCCTCTATTTTCTCTTCTATGATATTCCCTGTAAAAAGTGCTCCTGATATTGATTCCGCATGCTCAGGTCGATAGTCACCCGGACCTATATCACCTTTCATGAATCCTTCTGAATAACCTCTGTTGGGAACCCTATTCAACTCGGTCATCCCTTGTTGATGGGTAAGGCTCTTCCCGTCAAGTATCTGCCGGTAAAGAGAAACTGTTGTGGCGATGTAGTGGATCGATTTCATCCTGCCCTCGATCTTGATAGAATCAATACCTGCCTCTTTTAAGGCTGGAACATATTCAAACAGGGCAAGCTCCCTGCAATTAAAGAGATACAGTCCTCTTTTATCCTCAAAGACCGGAAGGTATATTCCCGGTCGAGTCTCCTCCATAAGGGAATATTTCCACCTGCATGGGTGTTTGCATTCTCCCCGGTTGGCGCGGAAACCTGTGAGATAATCACTGATCGCACACCTTCCGGAATATGAAAAACAAACTGCGCCGTGGATGAACACCTCTGTGCAGATCTCTCCCCTGATCTCTTTCTGGATCTCTTTTATCCTCTCAAGAGAAAGCTCCCTTGCGAGGTTAACCCTTTTTGCGCCAAGCCTTTTATACGCAAGCACTGCCTGGGCACTTATCGTATTTGCCTGTGTGCTGATATGGATGGCAGCCTTAAGGCCCATCTTTTTCAGCTCCATGAGCACACCAAGGTCCGCCACAATAAACGCATCAGCACCCATCCCATCAAGTTTCCTGGCCGTTTCTCTGATCTTTTCATATTCATGAGTAAAAGGGTAGATATTAAGTGTTACATATCCTTTTTTCCCTCTTTCATGTAGATAATTCAGCCCAATTTCAGCGTCATCCAGGCTGAAATTTCCAGCAAAGCTCCTTAGAGAACCGAATTCCGTACCGAAATATACAGCATCTGCCCCGAATGCTGCGGCATATTTGAGTTTTTCAAGGTTCCCTGCGGGTGCAAGCAGTTCCATGTTATCTATTTCCTGAGATAGATTGCCCCTGTAAGATGGACTTTCATTGAGTAATCCGATATATACTTTTCAGGGTTAAAATTCTCTCACCTTTTTATGAAGATAATTACTGGCTTAGGGCCCACTCAATAAAAAATTCATACCTTCACATCTGACCAGCAAACCATTTTTTTTACTGATTTTCATTCATAAAACCTCAAAATAATCCTAAGGCTCCTTAAAGCCCAGGTACATCTGTTCAGGTTTGACACTGACCTTCTCTTTTTGAGTAGACGATTCCTTGATCTTATGTCTCTTTATGGATGCCTGCAGCCTTTTTGTCAGTCTGGGGAATAGGGAAGGTTCAATACAATTTTTATAGTCAGGGCACCTCCTCTTCCTGCTACATTTCTCGCATATAATAAGGCTAACCTTAGGTCTTGATTTTTTCCGGCTGCATGTAATGTAGCACTTCTGTTTCAGCATAAATTCCGTGTGTTTCCTTTCTGTTTTCTCCCAAGAATGTGACATATGAACATACCTTGCACTTATATACGGGTCAATATA
Organism: Deltaproteobacteria bacterium; assembly: GCA_019307745.1. GTDB lineage: Bacteria > Desulfobacterota > DSM-4660 > Desulfatiglandales > HGW-15 > JAFDJA01. The sequence goes on from JAFDJA010000007.1 coordinate 4,654, forward strand.
AAAGTCCAGGATTGAAGCTAAACCTACAAAATATCAGGAAAAAATCCTGAAAAATATAAAATTATTTGCAGATATAAATTGTATAATAGATAATACATGTATATTGTCCAAGAACTGGACAATATACAATATCACGAGGTAAAAATGTCTGTAATGTTTGATACCACAGAGATCAACGGCATGAAACTGGCCAACAGATTTATTCGTTCTGCAACATGGGAGGGTATGGCTGCAGAAGATGGCAGTTGCACACCAAAACTTGTTAAGCTGATTGCAGAGCTTGCCAAAGGCGGTGTAGGGCTAATTATAAGCGGCCACACCTATGTTCAAAAGCGTGGGCAGGCACTGAAGTGGCAGTTGGGAGTATCGAGGGATGAACACATTAAAGGTCTTTGTACAATGTCCCGGGCAGTACATGACAACGGGGGAAAAATCTTCCTTCAGATTGCCCATGCTGGATTATACGCCCATACAGAACTCATTAATAGAAACCCATTGGCTCCTTCAATGATAGAAGGGCTCTCTAAATACCCATATGACGAAGTCACAACGAAAGATATCCATGAAATCATTGAGTCGTTTGTAGAGGCTGCCCAAAGGGCAAAGAAGGCAGGTTTTGATGGTATCCAGATCCACTCGGCCCACGGATACCTCCTAAGTCAATTTCTTTCCCCCTTTTACAACCGTCGTAATGACGAATATGGAAGTTCAGTGAAAGGACGTGCCAGGATATTGCTTGACATAATTAAAAAAGTAAAATCTGCGGTTGGTAAAAGATTTCCAGTCCTTATCAAAATGAACTGCAATGATTTCCTGGAAGGAGGTCTTACGCAAAAAGATTCCCTGAAGACTGCCATGCTGCTGCAAGATGCAGGGATCGACGGAATTGAACTGAGTGGTGGCACCCAGGTATCAGGGAGGCTTGGCCCTGTGAGAATGGGAATTGTCTCAGAAAAAAAGGAGGCATATTTTCTTGAAGACATTGTATCATTCAAAAAGACACTTAGTGTGCCTGTAATTCTTGTTGGCGGGATACGCTCTTTTCAACTGGCGGAAAAAATAGTTCATAATGGACGTGCAGACTATATCTCTATGAGCAGGCCGTTTATCCGCGAACCTGATCTGATAAATCGCTGGGCATCAGGGGACCTCGAAAAGGCAGCATGTATTTCTGACTGCAGGTGTTTTCCCATAGCCATGGCAGGAAAGGGGCTGGTTTGTGATATAAAGAAAAGGAAAGATAAAACAAAAAGATAAAGAGCACAGGTTGGAGCATAGAAGACATATTATTTCACAGACGCTTCTTCTGTACTAATAAATTTACCATATTTCAAGAAATAGGTGACCTGTTTACCCACGCTGGTACTATTCACAATAAAGGTATGTCCCGTATGTACAATCAGAAAATCGCTCATACCTTCTATTTTGGCGCTTTCGATTGACACCTTTCCATCATGCTCCCCGGCAATAAACAAAGAGCTGATTGGACTATATGAGACATCCCCTGTGATAATGCCAAGTTCAAAGTCTACAGGCCCAAGGATTTGAGGAATACTTTTTGCGTCTGTACCTAATTGCTGTCCGCTTGGTCCCAGTAGGTTCCGAAATAATTTGTGTTCTTTTAAAAAATCAACTATTTCAGACCCGGCATTAGGTGGAGAGAGCATGACAACACGGCCAAGATTATCCGGTTTTCGAACAGCAAAGAGACAACGGATTATGATTACACCCATGGAGTGGGTAACAAAATGGACCTTGCCTGTTCCAGGTCGATCTTTAATAGACTGATCAATGATATCCTGGAGCCATTCGGAATGTTCTTGTATCTTTTTTTTAGTTGAAGGGTAAGATTCTGATACGACATGGTAACCAGCCTTTTCAAGCCTGTATTTGAGAACGAGCATAGAATTTGCCGTGCGTCCAAGTCCATGTACAAGTATGACAGTGTCCTGTGCCTCTCCTGCTGAACTATCTGCGAAAAGAGTTACAGGGATAAAAAAAAATTTAAGTATAATTACACATGTCAAATCTGTTCGCCAATGTTTACTAAAAAACATTTCAGCCTCTAGCGTATCCATAAATATATAAAGACATCTGTTAGGTTTATTTCGTAAATTTTTACTTTTTTATATTAATATAAGACAAAAAAATCAATGAGTTTAACAATACTGACATCAGAGAACATAAAACTTCTCCCGGAACAGCTGGCTCGGATAAATATCCCCAAATTTGTGCGGTCCACACTAAGGTGTTTGAACGATTCAGGTTTTCAGGCATATATAGTGGGCGGTGTTATCAGGGATATATGTCTTGACCGCCCGGTTACTGACTGGGACATAACCACATCAGCCTCCAATGACGAAATCAGGTCAACGTTTCGGAGCATAAAAAATTTTACTCTGAAACATGATACTGTGACACTTGTAAATAATGGAGTGCATTATGAGATTACAAGCTTCAGAGGAAGAGACAACCAGGTCGCCACATTAAAGGAGGACCTGGGACATCGAGATTTCACGCTGAACGCAATGGCCCTTGATATAAATACGGGAGAAATACTGGATCTTTTTGGAGGTCTGAGTGATATCTCAAAAAAGGTGGTCAGATGTGTAGGCAATCCAAAGGATCGTTTCAGGGAGGATCCTCTACGGCTATTAAGGGGAGTCAGAATCTCTGGAGAACTAGGATTCAGGATTGGGGAAAAGACCTTAAAGGCCATACCAAGTTTGGCAGAACTGCTTTCATCTGTGGCAGAAGAAAGGATAAGAGACGAACTGATTAGTATCCTGATGACTGATAGACCATCCAAATCCTTCAGCATTCTTAGACGGACAGGGCTTCTAGGGCAGTTTTTAGGGGAGTTGCTTGAAGGATATCTTATGCGGCAGAACGCATTTCACGGCTATACAGTTTACCGTCATATCATGGAAACTGTGGACCGTACCAATCCTGATCCCATTCTCAGACTCACGGCGTTGCTGCATGATATCGCAAAACCCCGTGTCCGTAAAAAAGAGAATGGGGTATTCAAGTTTTTGGGACATGAGGAGGCAAGTGCTGTTCTAACAAAAGAGATCATGAAACGTCTCCGGTTCAGCAAAGAGATGATAGAAGAGGTTTCAGAGCTTATAGCGCATCACATGATCAAATATGAACCGAATTGGAGTGATGGCGCAGTCAGGCGTCTTATACGTCGTGTGGGGCCTGAAAAAATTAACAGAATGCTCTCTTTTCGTAAGGTTGATCTTCTGGCACATGAAATAATCGATCACAAGATGGACTACCTTGAGGACCTTAAAAAAAGGGTAGCCATACTCCAGGACCGGCCATTGCCCAATACAAGAAATGATCTTGCTGTGGATGGAGATATGGTCATGGACATCCTGGGAGTTGGTCCGGGCAAAGATGTGGGTAAAGCACTTTCCGTACTCATGGAACAGGTAACTGATAATCCTGAACTCAACACTGAAAAAAAGCTCATTTCCTTATTAAAACAAATGAGAAAAAAAAGAGAAGTGTTCGGCCGGATCAAACAGTCTTGAGTGTATGAGAAACTGAGCTTCCATCTCTTCCTTTAAACAGCTGAATTTTGCATAATTTGTAGCATTTCTGCTAGGAGCGATATTGGAATGTTTTTTACACGAAGGTATATTAACGATATGGTTAGAATCAAAATCATGGGCCTGAAAATCCGCTCTATATGAGCGACCATGCGAACAGATTTGCTGTCAAACAAACTAATCCTATCTATCTTGGCGAGAAAATCTACCTTAGATAAATGGTGCAAAGTGCAGATAATTGGTTAAAAGAACCTGCTCAGTTCCGGTTATACAGGGAATAAGGACTCCCTTATGTCATGATCCAGCTAAACCACATACCCCAGGTTAAAGATTATTGACTAAAAATAAAACTTATTATACTCATAATGCACAAAATAATTTGAGGCATATTTTAAGTCAGATTTCATGGAGGCAAAAATGCAGATTACTGAAAAGTTTGGTCTTGTTGTTAAAATAATATTTATCATGCTGATATGTGCATCAACCGGTCTGATAATGACTGCGAAAAATGCAGTCAGTGAACAGGGTCTGAATGTGATCAAGCTGGACAATGAAGGATATGAAAGGGACAGGAAAGGGCCAGTTATCTTCGCACACAGGGACCATGCCAAGGAATACGGGATTTCATGCTGGGAATGTCATCATGATTATATGGACGACGAAAACATATGGTCTCCATGGGATTCAACAGAAAAATGTGATGGATGTCATGATCCCCTTGAAGAACAGGATGAAATCAAAAAACTCCAGACAGCCTATCATATAAACTGCAAGACCTGTCACGAGGAAAGGGCAATCTTCGGGGATGAACCACTGGCCTATAGAAAATGTGTCACATGCCATGATTAAACAGGGCAATAGAAATAGACACCTTGCTATCCATTATTCATGAAATTTTATTGCTCATGTTTGGAGCATTCCAGACCATTTTCCGAATAAAATAAGTAGTAATAATGCTTCTCTGATATAATACATTGGGTGTGTCTTTAATATTCTGCCCCGGAAAAGCCGGAAAAGTTCAAATGGCCCTTAAGATTAAACCTTGAATGGGATTTATGGACACTGCTGATAGTTTTCGATAGGCCATTACAACAACGTGGATCTCTATATATCCTGGATTTTTATAACTTTGTTCTGAGATCACTCTATTATTCAAAAGGCTTCTGTACAATTTTCCCCCAAGTTCGGAATTAGTTCTGTGCAAGCTGAATGGTGCTAATTCTAATAAGGAATAAAAAAATAAGAACAAGAAAAAAAAAGATCCAATCTGAAGTATTATAGATTAAATTACAAATTAAATTTTAAAGGAGGATCAGAATGAAAACAATTAAGAAAACAGCAGGCCTCACTATATGCATTTTTATTCTTTTATGTATTTTTGTTTCATGCGCCTCCCGGCCGGAATTGAAAATAAACTATTCCATGCCTTCAGCAACAGATGAACTGACTGAAGAAAAAGTCTACCTCTCATTCGACGATGCGAGAAGAACAAAAGATATCATAGGGGGAGGCGCCAAAAAAATATTTAGAAATTTCTCCGGCAATATCTCTCTATCCATAGAAAGAGAGCACGATGAAGCTGGTTTTAAAATCGGTCTGTTTGATCTCCGAAATGTATTTTTAGAGTCTTTTACGAGGAAACTTGAAGGACTTGGAATGACAGTTGTTTCAAACAAGATGGAAAGCCAAAATGAATTAATGATCTCCGTTAATGAATTCGTCCTGGACCTTGTTGATGGGAAATGGATATCCAGTATCGATTATGAAGCCAGGTTGATATTGAATGGTGAATTACGCGCCAAACAGATGATAACTAGTCAGGCTGAACGTTTTAAACTGGTTGGACAATCCCAGGCTAACATCTTAATGGGAGAGATTTTTTCAGACTCTGTAAACAGACTTGATGTGGGTAAGCTGTACACACAGGTAAAAAAATAGCTTTTACCCTGAATCCCTTTTTAAAAGACTTCTCGCTGTTATAAACGAATAGAAATGACCTTGGAACAAACACCTGATAGCGGAGATTTTTTTTATAAATTTGCCCTATTCAGATGAATCAGCCTTCCCCCATTTTGGGCCTCGGATTCGCTATTTATGTACAATCATCCTGACCATTTGCTCGGCAGAATTCATATAGGCCTCTGAACAATTACCTGATATTATTCAGACAATTTATTCTCTTTATCCCAGGAAGGCTTGTCAACCATGAAATACCTGGCCGCTTGTGGTCTCAATTCCACAATCCTGGTGATCTTTTCCACTATTTAGATGAATGATTTTTGATTTAGTACTACCATTATCATTAAAGCTTATACCTGAATCAAAATCAGGGAAGTCAATTCCCAGTATCTTTGGGAATGGATGGAAAGAAAGGGATATGAATTGAAGAGACAAATCTTTGTTCCAATAAAAACAGGCGGAGTGTTACGGGTTATTGAAAGCAAATATCGCCTCATGACAGATAGTTATTACTTCCTAATCCAAATGAGTTAAAATTATACATTTTATCGGTTTTGTGTTATTTTACAAGATTAACACCTGAACCTTGAATTCTTTATTTACCAGGGCTTGAAGTGCTTTATATTTAAAGCTTTCCATGCTCCGCTGTGACAGATGATGTAAAATTCAGAGGACTAAATTTGGCAAAAGTAAAAAATGGAAAAAAATTAAGCAACAGTCAGAAACTTGATATCACTAGTTGGCTGAAGACCAAATTTCTTGGGAAGGAAAAGGATTCCAGCCCTGTTGATTCCAAGTTTCTTGCCGATCTAATGGGGACCAAAAAAATCGGGCGATATGAGATAATCAGCAAGCTTGGACAAGGAAGCATGGGAGTCGTCTACAAAGGAAGAGATCCATACATTAACCGAGAGGTAAGTATAAAGGTGGCCAGGCCTGCGGCAGATGTCGAAGGGGCAATAGCTGACAGATACCGTGAGAGCTTCTTTCTTGAGGCACAGTCAGCGGGACGCCTCTTACATCCTCATATTGTGGCGATCTATGACGCTGGAATGCATAAGGATTTCTGCTATATCACAATGGAGTATATCGATGGTCCCACACTCGGCAAATACTGTAAAAAGGAAGATCGTTTACCTATTATCAAAACTTGTGAAATAATCACTAATGTATGTGTGGCCCTTGATTATGCACACCAGGAGGGTATTGTTCACAGGGATATTAAGCCTTCCAATATTATGCTCACACAAGGAGGTGAGCCTAAAATAACTGACTTCGGGATCGCACAGGTAAAGTCTGAGCAGGCTCCGTCAAAGGGGTTGGTGGGGTCCCCCAGCTATATGTCACCTGAACAGATTAAAGAAGAGGATATTGGAGACAGCAGCGATATCTTTTCCCTTGGGTGTGTCATTTATGAAATGCTGACCAGCGAAAGAGCATTTCCAGGAGATAATTATTTCTCCATAATGTACAAAATAACAAATGAAAATCCGATCTCTATGAGAGAAATCCGGCCCGAGATCCCGGAAACGCTTAATACAATTATAATGAAGGCCCTTGCCAAGAACCCTGGAAAGAGATACCAGACCTGTATGGATTTTGCCTATGATCTAAAGGTGGCTCTAAGGGGATTTAACGGCAAAGGAGACAGGAAGAGCAAGGCAGAAGATGTGGTGGATTACATCCATAATGTCAAATTCTTTAATGAATTTTCAAAAAATCAGGTGCAGGAGATCCTGGATGCTTCTAATGTTGTTAAGGTTCAGAAGGGATCAATTATTGTAAATGAAGGTGAGATCAGCGATTCATTTTTTATAATCCTGAGTGGAAGAGTTTCTGTCCAAAAAAATGATAAATATATTGCAATGATCGGCAGGGGTGAATGTTTTGGTGAAATGGCCTATTTGAGCGGAGAAACCCGTACAGCAACAGTCCTGGCAGATTCGGAGTGTATACTCTTAAAAATAGATGCAATCCTGCTCGATAAAGCTTCAGACACTATTCAGCTGCAATTCTTCAAAAAATTTGCATCGACCCTCCTCCGTCGTCTTTCCAAGAGCAATAAACAGTCTGCTTAAAGATAGAGATATTATCTTGAACCGGATAGAGTAATACACATTTAGGAGGGGCGTATTGTCGTTAGATATTGAGTTTAAAAAAGTTTTTCTGATCAGCTTGGGCTGTGCAAAGAATATCGTAGATAGCGAGAATATGCTTGGCCTGGTAAAACAGAAAGGCCATCAGATAGTTTCCAGTATTGATAAAGCAGAGGTTGCAATAATTAACACATGCGGATTTATCCAATCTGCTGTGGAAGAATGCATTGACACTATCTTAGAGGTCCTGACATGGAAAGAGAAAGGCAAACTGGAAAAACTCATTGTTGCAGGATGCTTTGTTCAGCGTTATGGATATAAGCTAAGGCAAGAGATTCCAGAGGTTGATTCATGGCTGGGAACAGGCGAAATCCATAGGATAGCCGATCTCATTACTCATAACTCCTGCCAACCTCCGCTATTTTTTATTGGCAGACCCATATCTCTTGCAAACCACTCCACGCCAAGGATTCAGACAACTCCTTTTTACAGTGCATATCTCAAAATTGCAGAGGGATGTTCCCATAGGTGCTCTTTCTGCACAATTCCCGGCATTAGGGGGCCTTTCAAGAGCAGAGATCTGAGTTCCATTCTCATTGAGGCCAATGAAATGGCAGGAAACGGTGTTAAGGAGATCAATCTGATTGCACAGGACAGCACTATGTACGGAAAAGACCTTTGCACAGGCATGGGCCTTGAGGATCTACTGGAAAAGCTTGTTGATATAAAGGGACTTCAATGGATCAGAGTGCTTTATTCCCACCCTTTCGGGATCTCAGACCGGCTGCTCGAACTTATTCGGACTGAGGAGCGTATATGCTCCTACCTTGATATGCCTTTTCAGCATGCCAATGAACAAATCCTAAGATCTATGAGAAGAGAGATAGAAAATGAGAAACCTCTGGAACTGATTGAACGTTTAAGATCCATGCCTTCTAGAATAAGTCTTCGGACAACCCTGATAGTGGGCTTCCCAGGTGAGACTGATATAATTTTCCGGGAACTATATGACTTTGTTAAGGCTGCGAAGTTTGATCATCTGGGAGTATTCCCATTCAGCCCGGAAAATGGTACTGCCGCCGCACGATTAAAAAATATTCCGGGGCATGAAGTTGCTGATGATCGTTATGATAAAATCATGAGACTCCAGAAAAAGATATCAAAGAGGAATAATCAACATTTTGTAGGGAAGGTCATACCTGTGCTCATAGAAGGGACCTCCCCAGAAACAGATCTACTTCTCACTGGCAGGACCACTACAATGGCTCCAGATGTGGACGGCCAGGTCTTGATCAACAAAGGGCATGGTGAAATAGGAAGGATCATGCCTACCCTTATAACCGAGGCACACTCTTATGACTTGATCGGCGAAATCATTGAAGAAGGGGATCAAAGCTCGCTAAATTGATTCAGGGATCTTGAGTTTTAACAGGATTCTAATGGTCTGTAAAAAAAACAGAAAAGATAATTCGGGTTGAAATTGTCCTGCCTTTATGGTCGAATAACTCTGATTTTCAGATCAGGAGATAACAGTTGAGTACAGACAGTCTATTTGCAGAAAAATTCAATCATCATTTCATCAAGATAGATGAGGAGATCAATCTCTCTTTTAACTCCCGCGTGCCACTTGTTGAAAATATTGGCAAGCATTCTCTCTCTGGTGCAGGGAAGAGAATCAGACCTCTCCTCTTTGTGCTGGTATGCGGTATGTGTAAATATGAAAGAGACGACATATACCACGTTTCAACTCTTTTTGAACATATGCACACAGCATCCCTGCTTCATGATGATGTTATAGACAACGCTGAAACCAGGAGAGGGAAACCATCTGCCAGTCATATATGGGGCAATTCCGCGGCTGTTCTATCAGGTGATTATCTCTTCTCTTTGGCAACAGCCGCAGCTGCCAGCTCAAGCAGCATTGAGTTTGTCAAAATTGTGGCCCAGACTGCTTCCAAAATGACCGAGGGACAGGTATCAGAACTGGTTAATACTGGAAATCTGAATCTGGACAGGGAAGAATATATGAGGATAATAACTTACAAAACAGCAGAACTTATGGCAGCAACATGTACATGCGGTGCTATAATTGCCGGACAGAACAAAGATGTTGTCGCGAATCTCCATAAATTTGGCATCAACATGGGGATTGCATTTCAGCTTATGGATGACCTCCTTGATTACACATCATCTGAAGAGAAATTCGGGAAACCCGTTGGCAAGGATCTGAAGGAATGTAAGACCACATTGCCCCTTATTTACACACTGATGCGAATAAATGGTGATGACCGCTCAAAATTTGAGGCGGCATTTAAGGGAAAAGTTATTGATGAAAAAGAGCATGATGAACTAATATCCCTTGTCAGGAAAAGTGGCGCAATTGACAAGGTTAAATTAGAGGCAGAAGAGCATGTAAAGAAAGCTGCAGGGTTTCTTAAATCCTTTCCTGAATCACAATCAAAGGCTGATCTGATGTCAATAAATGAGTATGTAATTAAAAGAGATTTTTAAACTCCATGGAATGGAAAAAACAATGTATCCCCCTAACCTTTCCAGCATGATCATAAAATCTCACGCCTTGAAATATCAAATTTCCCTCTTTTTAAAAGGGGCTAAATTTCAATACGCAACAGATCTCTTCCCAGAATAAGTTCCCCCTTATATGTCTTTCTGCAGTCTTCTGAAATATCAGTTGCAAGCGCCTCAGGATAAAAATGAATCAGCAGGAGTTTTTTCGCGTTTGCTTCATCGGCTATACTCCCTGCCTGTGAGGGCGTCAGATGTCCCTTCCCAGGACGGCTCTCAGGAAATGCACATTCCAGTATTAACAGATCACTATTCCTTGCCAGCTTCAAAATCCCATCACACAACTCAGTATCCCCTGAATAGACAAAATTCTTTCCTTCTCTGGTATTGATGCGAAAGGCGAGGCTGCCCATTGAATGATTTATAGGCCGGGATAGGACAGAATAACCTTTATATTCTTTTTTATCTGGACATGTGATGTCCAATTCATCAATCTTCATGATTTCAGGAGGGACATCAAGCCATTGCCTATATGTTTTTTGAAGATTTTTGACAAAGTCCTTGATTCCAACCGGCCCCGTGATGGTAAACGGATCTCTTTTATCCAGTATCTCCGGATTTCGTGTGACAAATAGAAAGTGGATCAAATCGGCAGTATGGTCTGGATGAAAATGGCTTATATAAATATGCGTGATCCTGTCATGGGAAATACCTATTCTGGCAAGCTGCCTTAGAGTACCCGGCCCTATATCAAAAAGGGTCGGCCTGTCATCCATAAATATTGCCATTGATGGAGAGGCCCTATAGCTGAGGGGTACGCTCGTGCCTGATCCTAGAATAATCAGTCTCATTTATTTCTCATTTATTACAAATTGTTTGGTTCATCGCTATTTAATGTCGATAAAATCAGCATATTACAAAAAAGTGTCTTACAATTCAAATTATTCATGTTGCGATTGGAAATCATCCTGATTATTATAACTTTCTCCAGACATTACTATATAACAATCATAGTGGTTAAGATAACAGGAGTATGGCATGATAAAAGATAGGGATACAACACCTTTCTATTCAAACCCTTATCGCCTCTATTTCCGCCTACCTAATTGGCAAAATATAAATTGAATAGCATGACTCCAACCGTCAATAATGCAAGCTGCATCTAAATCTTTCAATGACCTCAGGAGCAAATAAATAATCTTTATAAAAATTTAACTGAATATTGTTGATTTTAAAATAATATTATTTTCTTATTTACTTGACAGTTTTGGCAAATCAGATATAAACACAGCGTGTTAAAAAAGGCATAAAGCGCTGAAATTCAGTCATTATTATAAAAAAATTCGGGATTAGGTATACTTCAGACATAGCCTTATAGTGTCAGAGGCAGATACTTAGTTATGTCTGAAGCTTTATAATTTCAAGTTTCATTATTTAAAACAAAGTATAATTTAAAGGAGAATGTTATATGTCAAATCTTATCACACCGCATGGTACAGAAGAAAAATTGATACCTTTATTACTGGAAGATGTAGCACTAGAAGCTGAAACTGCAAGGGCAAGGGGACTTAAAAGTATTAGAATTACATCAAGAGAGGCTTCAGACCTTATCATGATGGGGATTGGGGCCTTTACGCCACTGACCGGTTTCATGACAAAAGCAGACTGGCAAGGTGTATGTGATAATCTAACGATGGCAGATGGCACATTCTGGCCCATTCCTATTACCCTTTCCACAGACGACGAGGATATCAAGGAGAGCGATGATATCGCACTGGTGGATGACGACACAGGTACTATTATTGCAACTATGCAGGTGTCAGAAAAATATACTATTGATAAGGCACACGAATGCAAATCAGTCTTCACAACTACCGATGAAGAGCACCCGGGTGTTGCCAAGGTGATGGAACAGGGGAAATACAATCTCGCGGGTCCTGTTAAGGTTATCAGTGAGAGCTATTATCCTGAGCAGTTTGGTGATCTTTATCAACGACCTGCTGAGTCAAGGAAAATATTTGAAGACCTTGGCTGGACAAGGGTTGCTGCTTTTCAAACCCGTAATCCAATGCACAGATCCCATGAATACCTGGCAAAAATAGCTGTTGAGACCATGGACGGCGTCTATATCCACCAGCTGATTGGCAAGCTCAAGGAGGGTGATATTCCAGCAGATGTACGCGTAAAGGCCATCGACGCCCTTGTGAACAACTGGTTTGTTAAGGGTTCGGTTGTTCAGGGTGGCTACCCCATGGAGATGAGATATGCCGGCCCAAGAGAGGCACTTCTCCATGCCGTATTCCGTCAGAACTACGGATGCAGTCACATGATCATTGGCCGTGACCATGCTGGTGTTGGTGACTATTATGGCCCATTTGATGCCCAGAAGATTTTTAATGAGATACCAGAAGGTGCTCTTAAATGTCAGAACATGAATATTGACTGGACCTTCCATTGTTATAAGTGTGGTGGTATGGCCTCCATGAGAACATGCCCCCATGGTAAGGATGACAGACTTCTCCTTTCCGGAACAATGGTAAGAAAGACCCTTTCTGAGGGCGGTGATCTCCCTTCAGAATTTTCTCGTCCTGAGATTGTTGCTATCCTTCAGAACTACTACCAGAACCTCGAAGAAAAGGTTGAGGTCAAGCTTCACGGAGCTGCCACAGGCGATGTGAAATAGTATCCAGATGATATCTGAAATTACAAACAGCCACTCCTGACAATTTACAGGGTGGCTGTTTTTATTGCTTTCCCGCTATTTTAAATGGATAAATAACACTCTTTAACCAACAGATTCAAGGAACCCTTTTATTTAATCCCCTCCTTCATACTCTAATAAAAATTTATCAAAGAATCTTTCCATGTATTCATGACGTTTTTGAGCAATACTTTTTCCTTCTTTTGTCAGCATTCGATTTCTTATTTTGGAAAGCTTTATCTTGAACTCACGATACCCTGTATCTTCTTCTGAGTAGGCCTCTGTATTTTCCAGGTCTATATAAGGATTGTGAAATTTTGCGCCAACCTCCCCCGCAAACTGAAAGGCCCTTGCTATCCCGATGGTCCCTATTGAATCAAGCTTATCCGCATCAAACAGAACCTTGGCTTCAATAGTCTCAGGTCTGTTATTCCTTCTAAATCTATGTGTCTGGATAGAATGGATAATATTCCTTTTGCTATTGTCTGGGATAGGAGAATCCTTTAATAAATTTCCAGCTATTTCTGCACCCTTTTCAGCATGGCAGATCATACCATTTGATTCATCCTGGGATAAACGCCCCACGTCATGCAGGAGGGCTGCTATCTCTAATACTTCAATATCTGCCCCTTCAGCTTCTCCTATCCGCAAACACAGGTTACACACACGTTCCGTGTGACTCCAGTCATGACTCCCTCTGCTGTTGGAAAAGGCTCTTATTGCATACTCTTTTATTTCCTTAACACTTAACATTATCTGCCTCTGAATAAAGCCTGGATCTTGTAACAGCTATCTGTTCTGACTTAAAGCGCCTCACTAACAATGATATGGACGTGTACAAAAATCATGGGCCAATGACTTTATTATTAAGCCATTTTCTAATGAGGAACTGAGGGGAAAAATCAACATGATTCCAGACACAAACAAATAGGTCCAGCAAGCCACCTGGATGTAATAGGATCTACTTGAAAAAGCTTTCAATCCCTGTGAAGCACCTCCAGTTTGGCATCAATAAGTTGTTTATGGGAAAGACGCAACAGGTTAGCGAGTTTATGAATTAGATAATCCTCATGTTGATCCAACTTTCCGTCTGAATAGGCTACCTCCCAGATTATCTCTATAATTCGAATTTTTTCATCCATTGAATAGTTTTGATTAATAAGATTGGTAAACTTCCAGAGATCTATACTTCCCTTAAGTTCCTCTTCGGAAGCAGTTATCAGTTCTGAAATATCTTCATCTGATAGATCATAGCTTTTCTTTAATATGGAAAGAATATCCTCTCTTTCAGATTCACTGAATTCTCCATCAATTCCAGCCATCTCCAAGAGAATAGCACAGGTTGCGATACGAATATCATGGGGGGTACCTTCCTGTTTTGTGTTATCCTGAGAATTACTGAAAAATTTTTTTACAAGATCAATCATTATTATAGTTACTCCTTTTGTTTTAGATCGTTCAATTCTACTATGTCATAATAAAGGTGTTTAGAGAAGCTAAGATCATGCATCAGATATAGTAGACCTTTTTTTTCATAATTGTATATAATAATGGTTCATCCCTATTCGGTCTGCAGGCTGCAGGTTTGATTAAAAGATTGTAGCTTTATACCCATAAAAGAGTCAAGTCAACAAGCATCCGGGTTGCTATTCCTGACTTTATTACATGTCTGATAAAAGTGCAGATTCTAATCATACTATTATGATTGATACTTCAGAAATTCCCCGCTCAATGCAGGGAAATGTCACTCAGAATGTCATTTTTTTGACATTTTAGCACAATATCCTCTGTTTATTGCTGTTCACACCAATTCAATTCCCCTATCTTTCTGTGGTGAATAATCATTATCAGAAGGTACACCGCCTGCGAGAAAATTTTTACAGGTGTTGTCCGATTTATTCTTTACAGTTTAAAAAATAAATCAGATGCAACTGATTTTACTGAAAAAATATCTTCTTGTCTTAAGTATATCCTGATAATAGAGGCGGAGGTTGCCGATCTTAAGTCATGTACAGGCAAATCCTTTGAGACTTTTTTTTCAATGAATTAGCTAGAGGCTACAGCAATAATGACTTAAAATTATCAAAGAATATCAAAATTGACATGTCTGGCCCGAATCCTGCTATATACAAATAAAAACAATTGGGATAAAATTCAATGCTGTATAAATTCAAGGTTAAAATTATGCCTGATTATTTCATTCTGACGGGCATATTGATTAAGCCTTCATTCAGCTGATATTTATCTGTTATTCTATTTGTTAATGTTAATATCTAGAAGGTTTTGGGTGTCCAATTGGACAATAGTGAACGATTAAAACGGATCCAGAAATATATAGACTCTATGCCGAGTTTGTCAACAACGGCCAATAAAGTTGTACAGGTATGCAATCAACCCAACACATCGGCCAATGACCTGAACAAGATAATCTCGCTTGATCCCGTGCTTACCGGACAAGTCCTCAAGCTCATTAACTCGGCCTATTATTCCTTGCCGAATAAAATTACCTCTGTAACCAGAGCTATTGTAGTGCTGGGACTAAATACAATAAAAAATCTAGCCCTGAGTTCAGCCATACTTGATGGGCTTAGGAAACATGATAAGAGTGCTCTCTCCATGGACTTGTTTTGGAGCCATTCGCTATGTGCGGGTGTTATGGCAAAAGCCCTGGCCGGACTAAAGAGGATTCCCCCATCTGTACAGGAGGAGTACTTTATTGCGGGCCTACTCCATGACCTGGGTAAAATACCGCTCAGCACATGTTTTCCTAACCGTTATGGGAAGATGCTTGAGATATTGAAAATAAAAAATATCCCTTTGATTCTGGCTGAAAAAAAGGTCTTTGGGCTGAATCACTGTGAGGCAGGAAAGATGATAGTTGAAAAATGGAGATTATCTGAGCAGATTATTGATGTCCTGGAACACCATCATGATCCGGAAAATGCGGCAGAAGAGAATCAATTTCTTGTCAGTGGTGTGGCCATAGGCAACTTTTATTCATACTTTTCTGAGATAGGCGATGCAGGAGATATAAGGCAGGAGCCTTCCAACATAGAAAGTATTCTTCAGATCGTAGGATTTGAATGGGATGGAATTTCTGAGCTTGATGAACAGGCCAAAGATGCTATTGAAAAAGCCCAGATATTCCTGCAAATGGGAAAAGGAGACTGAGATATGAGAGTGAAATTCTGGGGGGTTCGTGGTTCAATCCCCTGTCCAGGTCCTTTAACAGTAAAGTATGGCGGCAATACACCTTGTATTGAGCTACGGTTTGATGATATTGACCGGCTGATAATCATTGACGCAGGGTCAGGGTTACGTGAGCTTGGCAATTTCATGATGGCAAATGACCTGCCCAAAGGGCCTATAAAGACTGAGATTTTCCTTTCCCATACACATTGGGACCATATCATGGGATTTCCATTTTTTGGTCCCATATACATCCCCGGCACCCAGATTAAAGTCTACGGTACAGACTCTTATGATAATGATACCCTTGAATCTATTGTAGGAGGACAGCTAACCTACCGATATTTCCCTGTGCGGCAGGCAGAGCTTGGGGCGAATATCGAGTATATCCACCTGAAAGAGGAAAAATTGAACCTTGGTGACGGGATCACATTGATTACAAAATATCTCAATCATCCCCTTCTCTGTCTTGGATTCAGATTCGACTATAAAGGAAAATCTTTCTGCACAGCCTATGATACTGAGCCATTTAGGAATATTTTCACTTCCGATCCTGCAGACCCCTCATACGATGAAGCGATGTTTCTTGAAGGACAGACAGTAGTAGAGGAACAGAATAAGGCAGTTGAAGAGTTTTTTAACGCTGCTGATCTGCTAGTGCATGATAGTCAGTACACATCCAATGAGTATGAGACGGATAAAAAGGGGTGGGGCCATTCATCTATTGAACATGTCTGCCCTGCTGCAAACCGCACCGGAGTGAAGAGAATGGCGCTCTTTCATCATGAGCCTTTACGCTCAGATGCCCAGATAGATGAACTGGCAGAAATTCACTGTGCGCCTGATAAATATGGCAATACAGAAATCTTCTTTGCCCGGGAAGGAATGGAAATTGAGCTTTGAAATACCTGTAAAAGATTATAAAAAAAACGGGCACTTAGGCCCGCTTTTTTTATTGTCTTGATCAAGTCGATTATTAACAATTTACAATGCCTTTTTCCCTCAAATATGAAATAATCTGATCAACACTCTCCTCAATAGAGAGCTTATCAGTATCTACAATTATTTCAGGATTAGTCGGCTCTTCATAGGGGGCAGAGATTCCTGTAAACTCAGGAATTTCGCCTGCACGCGCTTTTTTGTAAAGCTCTTTTGGATCCCTGTGCTCACACTCTTCAATGCTGCAGCGAGTGTACACCTCAAGGAACTCACCTTCTTTATTCAACTTCCTGGCACTGTCCCTGTCTGATCGGTAGGGAGAAATAAATGCTGTCATAACAATTATCCCAGCCTGTGCGAAAAGATACGCCACTTCACCGATCCTGCGGATGTTCTCTTCCCTGTCTTCAGGGGAAAAACCAAGATCCTTGTTTAATCCATGCCTTACATTATCTCCATCCAGCACATAGCTATGGCAACCCATTTTATGGAGCGAACTCTCCACAGCATTTGCCAATGTGGATTTTCCTGAAGCAGATAGGCCAGTATACCATATTACAACTCCTTTATGCTTAAACATAACTTCCCTATCCTCTTTTGAAACAGTTGACTCATGCCACTTAATATTTGTGCTTTTAACTCCTACCATTATAACTCTCCTTTCATATTCCTATTATATTTCTTTCATACCAATATCAAGAATAGAGTGCTTTGATTAATTTCACCGCAGGATCTCAAATATGGCTTTCAGCATGATGATTTCGAAAAGCATTCTATCCTGTTGGTATTAAACAGAACTGCCACGTATATACTAAAGATGTATGTTTGTAAACTATAATTTATATTATGAACTAAACGTAATGCTGATTGTCTATCCACTATTGAGTACCAATTTTCCAGTTCTCAGCTATATGGTACAGACAACTCTTTTCAAACCTCTGGCGGTATAAATCCTGAAATCTGGAAATATCTGAATTCACGACAGCTCAAAAAGCCTTAACCGGATCTGAAAATGGATCTTTTGGCCCATAGGAAGTTCAATGGGATAAAGAAAAAGCAGGCTTGTACCCTGGTAGGAGGCTTCAAATCCCTGCTCGGATTTTGAGACTGTTATCAGGGGGAAAACCCAAGCAGTAACAGGCTCTGAAAATCTAAATGCAGCGGTGATCCTGTCTGTCTTATTGACAAGCTCAAACTGACTTATTCCGATTTTTTCCCTTGACTCTGATATCTCTATCCTGCTCCCTGTTTCAGGGATATAACAGTACCTGCCCTTATCTTTGTCTGAAAACAAATTCAGGTTGAACTCACAACCATAAAGACATGAAAGGTTTTTGTCAGCAACTCCCTCAAATTCATAGTCCACAAACACTGAACCTGAATTATTGACACGGATCCCCTTTTTTACTGAAACCAGTGTATCCTCTACTATGCCTGTCCTTGAAAATTCAACCCCCGCATCATTTGTGGACAGATGAGTTCTTTCTATTTGATATTCTGCCTGTACAAAATCACCTAGCTCAGTGTAATTATTTACAATATAGTCTTCTATGGAAGTATCATCGGACAGAAAATGATCAAGCAGGGAGGTCCTTGTGTAGCGGTCATAAATAAGCAGAGACCTGAAGTTCCCGTCTCCTGGATTACCCATATTGTGGATAGAAGATATTCCCTCCTCTTCCTGAGGAACCGAAGTTTGGGGCATATCATTAATGTGACGATGGTATGCCTCATGTCTCCTTGTAAGGACATCGCTTAGGTTAATCTCCAAAGGTATGTGGCAAACCTCGAAAAGTCCTCCCCCTCGACCAGGATCAATACCCAAGCTCAACTCTCTGTTCCAGATAAGGACCTCATCATTTCCATCCTTGTCAATATCTACCTGGAATAAGGCAGGCATGTCTTCAGAACCTTCAATAATAGACTTTTGCGCCCTGATCAGATTGTCATGGATTGCCCTTCTCAGATGGCCAAGATAAAGACCACCGAATACCCCATGCCAGTATGCACAGTTGCACTGGGCCTTCCACAAAAACTCCCTTGCCTTCAGGTCCTCTCCAACCTTTTCACTAAGAAAGAGCATCTTCTTGTGCATACGATTCGATTCATCATACTTGATCAGAAAATTATCCCATATTCCGCCACGCACAAAAGGCCTCCATTCTTCCCAGCGCCCTTCATTCTTAAGAACTGTGATAATATCTTCCAGTCGTTCACTCTGACTGGGAGCTAAGGCCCATTCTGTCATCTCTTCATAAGATGCCTGGGGAAGATATACACGTCCAAGCGGAATGCTGGTTTCAATTACCTTTCCAGGAAGGATCATCTCCAGCCAGTCCCGGTTCTCCTGGACAGACTGAAAAAATTTCTCCAGCCATCCCTGTTTAATGACCCATTCATATGTACCTGGCCAGACACCAAATTTTTCTCCGTCATCTCCGTATACCACCAGACAACGACCTTGATCATTGAGCCATTTCAGGTGGTTGATAACATCATCCACCGGTTTGAAAGGGATAAAGTAGCGCATCTCCATTGGCGTAGCAAGAAGACTCATGGTGCGGCCCTCTTTCTCTGTCACATACCGGCCGTAAATCTCATGTTCCCCGAGCCCTGCATAGCAGAGGTGGGTGTCATCAACAATAGTGTACTTCATCCCTGTCCCTTCAAGAGTCAGAGGTAGATTCGGGTCCCATACCCTTTCTGTTAGCCAAAAGCCGGTCGGTGCTTGGCCAAATTTCCTGCTGATAAAATCATTCATCATCTCCACTTGTCCCTTGATATCCCTTCCCGGAATAGTGGCAAGTAAAGGCTCAAAAAAGCCACCAGACAGAAATTCGACCTGACCGTTTTCTGCCATAGAGGCCATAAGATCCAGGTGCTCAGGGGTGTTGGCTTCTATCCATTCCAGAAGCGGCCCAGAAAAATGCAGGCCGCATTTGATTAAGGGATGAGACTTCAAAAGTTTGAGCATAGGCAGATAGCATTTTTTCAAAGCCATCTCAAAGACACTGTCAAAATTTCCAACAGGCTGATGACAATGAAAGACCATTGTAAGATTAAGCATGTTTCTGCTCCTCTATTAGAAAACCCAGCACCTCTCCCAACTCTCGGAATACTGAAAATGTATGGGGGGCAAGGTTATTTATAAATTTTCTGTTTTTACTATAATCGTAAAAAATATTCTGACACTCCCAGATATCTGGCTCTATATTCAGTTCCTGACAAAGTTCCAGAAAATCTATGATCGCCTCAAGCGGGACAACATCACGGGATACAGAGAATAACTCTATATGATGCCTGAAAAAACCGGCTACAATCTGCCTGAATCGTGTAGTGCTTGATATCTCCTCAATTACTCTGCATATCTCCTTCTCTCCTATCTGTTTTTCAGAGGAGATACAGTCAGATAAGGAAACCAGACTGAGGATATCCTCCTTGATTGTTACTTGACCGCTGTTGTTCAGGTCAAGATATTCATACACCTTGTCGGCAAGCTGTATATGGCAGATGTCCTTCAGCACCGCGGGTAAGCTGTCTCCCATACTTCGAATAGCATTTATGATCTCGTGGAAGGATCTTTCATACCTCTTAAAGGACTTCTTGATAAGGAGGTATAGCCTCCCTGCCTGTTTATTAATAATATATTTACGGATATCCGGAATGAGATCTTTCAAGTCATAGATCTTTGCCTTCGAGATATTGGCGTAACAAATCTCCAGGATCTTTTTATAAGATGCACCTTTCAATTGGCGGATCTCATCAGCGAGCTTGTCAATACCTGAAACAGAAGATCCTCCTACCAGGCAGCATAAATTACCCTGACCTCTGCGTAGACCTATATATGTCCTGTTAACCTCTGTTTGTTCTCTTTTTCTGATGATAGTTATGTCTCGAATCAACACATAAAATCTACCGCTAACAAGGCCCTGTTGAGCTACTTTTCTAATATTTTCTGAAAAAAGGGGTATATCATTTTCACCTTTGTCAACAAGAGAGATAATACCATGGTGTGCTGCCGCAAGTGAGGAATCAATCATTAAGGCTTTGACCTCTGTCTCAAATATATATGCACCATTCTTATATTCAGGTATATTGCTCTTTGCATGAATAAGATAACTATTCAGGAGTTTTTCCAGATCCTTCCTGACCCATTTTTGTATAAGCTCTATACCTCGCAGGGCGTACATGAGGATCTGAACTACTTCAATTCTCGAGATATCATCAAAAAACCACCCACAGCTGGTGAACATGTACATGGCCATCCGCTGAGATTCCATGAGTTGAAATATCTCAATACTTTGCTTTTTACTGAGCGTTTTTAAAGAGTGACGTTCTATAAAAGCAATATACTCCTGTTCAGAAGTGTTTATCAAAAGTCGTACATAATCATCTCGGGCAGCCCATGGATCTTTGAGCAGCTTGCTTGACCGTTTTTCGAATATAGTAGCCATCTCCCCGGCGAGGCTGTTAATCCCGTCTCTCAGGGGTGTTCTCCATTTCTGGTTCCAGCTCGAGTCCCGACTATTACTACACCCGCAGTCCTCCTTCCACCTTCCTATACCATGAGCACAGCTCCAGGCACTATTTTCAAATATCTTTACTTCATGCTCTGGAGGAAACATCTCAAGGAAAGCCCCATAATTGGTCAGAACAATCTCATTCCCCTGCTCCACATTGTAAAAAAGCCAGGCCAGGGCCATCTCCCCAAATTTGAAATGATGACCATAGGACTCTCCATCAGTGGCCATATGTACGAGTCTGGGTACATTCTTATGGCTGTCAAAGATATAATTTATCCTGTCAAAAAAGTTTTCACCTGATACCAGGAGCTTTTCATAGGCAATGGCTCGCGATAACGGTCCGTCATAAAAAAATATGTCAACAAATTTCTTACCTGTCCTATCCAGCAGGACACGATAAGGCCGGGTCGGGTCGATTCCGCCACCCGATACATCGTGCCAGGAAGAAGATTTCCTCAGTTCCCCTGAAACAGTCCTGAGAGTCTTTTTTTTCAACGTACGGATAGAATGGGCCTGATCTGGAGACAGGATGGTAAACCTGACGCCTTCTTGTGCCATCAGCTCAAGGGTTTCAATGTCAACAGCAGTTTCAGCCAGCCATATTCCTTCTGCTGGCCGTCCAAAACGGTGTTTAAAGTCGGCAAGCCCCCATCTGATCTGGGTCAGCTTATCCCTGGGTGAGGCCAGGGGCATAATCATATGATTATAGACCTGGGCAATTGCATTACCGTGGCCATTGCATCTGGATCGGCTGTTGATGTCAGCAGTCAATATCTGAGAATATATCCAGGGATATTTTTCTTCAAGCCATGTCAAAAGGGTGGGGCCAAAATTGAAACTCATATATTCATAATTATTTATGATTTTGAGTATAAGTCCATCTCGCCCAAGAATACGGGCTCGTGTGTTAGGTCCATAGCATTCACGAGTGATACGTTCATTCCAGTCATGATAAGGGAATGCAGATTCTTGCAACTCTATCATCTCCAGCCAGGGATTTTCACGAGGTGGCTGGTAAAAATGGCCATGGATACAGAGATATTTCTTTGATAGTGATGTTTTTTTGACCATGTCCGACCTTAAACAGGATATCCTTTGAACAATTTTAACACATAGCTTGGAATGACGCCCGGAATTGATATTAAAACAGCAAGGATTGTGCCAGCGGAGAATGCAGAGGGAATTTCCCTGATTATTTATTGCCTCTTCTCGCCGCAATAGCCTTTTCAAATACAGACAGATATTTCTTTGCGGAACGATGCCAGGAAAAATCCTTGCTCATGGCGTTGGTCATTATAGTCTGCCAATATTTTCTGTTGCTAAAGGCATTGACCGCCCGATTAATCGCCATTAACATTTCTGAGGCAGAAAACTTTTTAAATTTAAAGCCAGTAGCACCATCCCGACTTTCCTTTGGATCTATTATGGTGTCTTTAAGACCGCCAGTAGCTCTAACAATCGGAATGCTCCCATATCTGAGACCGTAGATCTGCGTGAGCCCGCATGGTTCATATAAGGACGGCATAAGAAACATATCACATCCGGCAATGATCCTATGAGCAAGATCCAGATCAAAGTCGAGCTTTAAGGCAAAGCGCTCAGGGAAACGTGCCTGGAGTTTTACAAACATGTCATGGTACTCTTTTTCACCTGTCCCAATAAGCACGAGACCGATATCCATATCAAATATCTTCTCCGCTGCCTCAGCTACAAGACGACAACCCTTCTGATCGACCAGCCGTGTGATCATTCCCATGAGCGGTCTGTCACCCAGGCGATCAGCAAGCCCCATAGCCTTTAAAAGTTCTGTCTTACAGATCTTTTTGGCAGTAATATTCCCCCTGGAATAATTGGCCTTTATATTCCTGTCAGTCTCTGGATCCCATTCATCATAGTCAACACCATTCAGGATTCCATGCAAACGGTTGCTTACAGAACGCATGAGTCCATCCAGACCTGATCCAAATTCAGGTGTCTGGATCTCCTTTGCATAGGTCGGACTGACTGTAGTAACGGCCTGGGCATAGGCTATACCTGCTTTGAGAAGACTCATGCTATCATAATACTCAAGACCTTCCATGCGGTAATATCTGTCAGGCAGGCCAATAAGGTCAATTTTTTCAGGCGGTACAAGACCTTGATATCCCATGTTATGGATAACAAAGACACCTGCGGTATGTGGCAGGCTGCCTTCAGCCATAAGCGGCATGACGAGCCCTGTCTGCCAATCATTGCACATTATAACATCTGGATTAAGGCCGGCAGCTGAACAGAATACAGGGATACTCCTGGAAAAAAATATAAACCTTTCAGGATTGTCAAAATATTCTCCCTGACTGTTTCCGTATATTCCGCTTCGGTCAAAGAACTCATCACATCTGACAATGTAGAGCGGTATCCCCGGCGCTAGTTCTGATTCTAATATTTCTGGGGTAATTTTTTGACGCCCTAATGTTACAGGAAGAATTTCAGCAAAGGAACGTGTTGTCTTGATCTGATCCAGTGCATGTCTATACCCGGGAATAACAATCGAGACATTACATCCCAACTTTTTAAAGGCTGCCGGAAGACTGCCGACCACATCACCCAATCCACCGGTCTTTGCCAAGGGACTTGCCTCAGATGCGGCAATGAGAATATTCAATCTGTTTTTTTTCATGATCTCTCCAGCACCATATCCACTATCCCGCCCAAAACCTTTCCAACGGAGTCGTGAATTACAAGATCAGCTATTGAGTCAAGAGGAGTAATATCGAGGTTAATAATAATCAGTTTTGCCCCGCTGTTGACAGCTTGTTCTGGCACTGAAGCCGCAGGGTAGACAACAAGGGAAGTCCCAAGCACGATACAAAGGTCACAGTCTTGGGCATGTAAAAATGATTCTGTCAGCTTGTCTTCAGGCATGGTCTGACCAAAGGAGATAGTGGCAGGTTTCAAAATCCCAGAACAGTCATCACAATAAAGGGCTTTTACACCCTGTCTGACACGATCCACCATGACATCTCTATCATAGCTCCTGCCGCAGGTCAGACATTCTATCATAAAAGCTGTGCCGTGCAGTTCAAGGATCTTATCGGGCGAACTACCTGCCCTATGATGAAGTCTGTCAATATTCTGTGTGACAATTGCCAGAAGCTTTCCAGTCTGTTCAAGCTCCTTTATGGCTATATGACCGGGATTGGGGAGTGCTTGCTTCATCACACGATATGACTCCTCATGTACCTGCCAGTATTTTTCCCTGCATTTATCGTCAGATACAATATTCTGGAGATAGAATTCCTCTGGGTCATATCGATCCCAAAGCCCACCTGGGCTCCTGAAGTCAGGAATTCCTGACTCTGTGCTGAGACCGGCACCTGTAAATATCAATATCTTTTCTGCCTGACCTATCAGGCTCGCACCTTTCTGGATTAATTGGTCCATGATCAGAAATTTATCCTGTTGAATTATATAATTGATAAGCAGTTATAATTTAAAGGATTTTCATATGAAATGGAAGTTAATCCTTACCGTTATGATAAAAAAATGGTTTGATCCTTGCCCTAAAAAATCTTTAGAATCACACCTTATTCCTTGTAAAGGAGGTGAAAATGCGTGAAAAAGGATAAATTGACAAATCTTCTTAATTATCCTATACAGCCCGGTTATGAACTAACCTTATTCACAGCCCAAATGATATATTTCTTCCACAATGAATACATCTCAACCCGATGGAGCAATAAAAAACAAGTACCTCCAGAGCATGATCCTTTGGGGATCATTCAATATTTTATTTTTTAGTGGTCATAAAAACAGTATCAAGTTTATCTTGACTATTAGACCTATTTTTTTTATGTTCCCCCCAAAAAGGATAATCTACCCATTAATGGTAAAAGTGGTTTAACAAAAGTCAGGAGAATAGAATGAAAAGTGGTTTTCTATTTCGCTTATGTTTTTTTTCTTTCATCTTTGTAATGTATTCTGGAATAACCTTTGCGGCTGATGTAACCGGTGGAGTTGACTTTGCATCATCATATGTCTTTAGAGGTGTTACCCTTAATAATGGACCAGTGGCCCAGCCTCATATGGAGGTATATGGCAAGACCTTTACTTTTGGTGTTTGGGGCAATTTTGATATTGATGACTCCTATTGGAATGTCCCGTGTGACAACCAGTTTTCAGAAATTGATCTATGGTTTTCAGTCCCTCTTCTCACTGAGAATGTCCCTGCTGACTTTACATATTATGACAGGACTTACGCAAGTGGGACTTCCAGAGAATCAGACAGAGAGCTTATGATAAGTTTCAGATATGACACCCCGCTCAATACCACTCTTGATTTCTCTTATGGGGTTGATGGAGAGGTTAATAGGGATCTTTATGTGGAGATGAGTATTAGTTACGAATATGGTTTTAGAGGAAATGGTACCTTTGAAATAGGCGCTTCCACCGGGTATTTAAACCCAGACAAAGGGAAACGCGGATTTTCAAACTACACCCTGTCTGCCACATTTAACCAAAATAATAAGGGACTGTCCTTGATCCATGTTGTTCAGATGGATGATGAAGTTCTTCCAAATGCCAATAAAGTGCTGGGAAACACTGGATTTGACATAAATAACTACGGGATTATAAGTTTTTTCCAGGCCTTTTAATCAGATATTATTTCATCACGCTGGCCGTTGAGTTGTAAAAGACTATTTATTCATCTCCTTAAGCAGACCTAAATATTTCTCCACAGATTCCTCAACCAGCACCTTTAGTAACCCCCGGTCCTTTCTGATTTTCTTTATGGTCTCTTCATCCAGATCCATGGCATCGACAAAGCCATTCATATTAGCGATCTTGTCCATATTTTCGATTCTCATATTAATTGAAGCAGAATAGATAGATGTTCTCATTGAAAACAAGAGGGATAATTGAATTACAGCTATGATCAATAAATTTCTGAAGTTTTTCATATGAATTATCCCCCTTGCAAATATTTTGACTGCCAGTATCAGCCTTTGGAACATTAGGTCGCCCTGCATGTATCAAATCCATATTATTTCATTCTGTCTTGTATGAAGTTAATATTCAATGAAACAACCTCTAATGCAAGGAAACAGGCCATTAATTACGCATATATGACACCTCCCCACCACCTCTGACCTAAGGACTCAGGGAGGGGGTGAAAAACCAGTTTTAGAGGGTTATTCCAAGTTTTTCATCTTGTCTGGAAATACCAGGTGGTCGCGTGTTGGACGGTTCATAACTTGCTTCCAGGCATCGGGATATCCAATCCCTAATATTCTGGAAATTTCCCATGTATCATCAAAATTACAACAAGTTAGGATCTTAAGGGCCTTTGGGACTTATTGACACGTAGCGACAAATCCTCTATAGTTCATCCCTAAAATAAATTTCTTATCAAACAACTAATCAAACAATAGAAGGAGGTTTTACAAAATGTCCAGCACATTGCCCGAAATGTCTTTGAAAATAATTGGCACAGTCAGGAATGAAATGAAGGAACCGGGAGGACGCGCCAATATTAAAGATATTGTATCTGAAATTGTACTTGACGACAGCCTGGCTGGTTCTCTGGATAATATAGATACATATGACTATATAACCGTGATTTACTATTTTCATAAGAGCAGTTCGACCGAACCCAAACCAACGAGAGTTCACCCTCACAGAAACCCGGAAAATCCGCTTGTAGGTATATTTGCTACCAGGGGGCCTGACAGACCAAATAGTATGGGGATGGGCGCGGCAAAAATACTGGAAGTCGGTGATACTACGATGAAAGTCTCTGGCCTTGACGCAATTGATGGCTCACCGATTATAGATATAAAGCCGTATAATCCTAAGCTTGATACGCGTCCTTCCCGAGAATTGCCATCCTGGACTTAAATTAAAACAGTGAACAGCTAGAACTATTGAGAATTTATCAAGAAAAAGGAGTCATGGTGACTCCTTTTAATCCTTTTAAAATATATATTTAATCAGCTTTTTGACATTCATTGAATCTTAAGAAAGTGGAGAATGCCTGTTTGTGGTATCCCTTTTCAAATTTTAATTTTCTTAGACCTCTAGATATCTCTTCTCCCCAAATGGGGAATACAAGTAAAAAGCCTTGCATTTAAATGGAGTTTATTTGACAGCAAAGCTGTACTTGCACCCACTCCTGCAGAGGAGGGTTTCATATTTGCCTCCTCGCTGCGAAGTCAACGGTAATATTCAGATTAAATTAAGAGCCCTTTTTTCAGGGTTCTAAAAAATAGAGGAGACATCCTTGACTATTCCAGGCAACCTGCTGACCACAGCAATGGCTGTGATGCCCCACACAGACGTAGACCGCGCGCTTGATATGGCTATGACCCTGGATGTCCCATTCTGGCCTCAGCTGCCGAATTATAACTACTATGAGGACATGTATGTCCAAGCTGCAGAACACTTTCCCGGCATCCTGCTTGATATTCAAGGCAGAACTCTGAAATTTTCCATGGACAAATTCATCAACGAATTTGAAGAGACCTTGACCCGTTTTGATGATCCTGAATACTTTGATGTGAGTGAAACATATTCAGTTGTATACCATCGTTTCCTGGCGCAGAATCTTTCAGATCGTCCGGCTATTCGTGGACAACTTGAAGGTCCTATCAGTTTTGGATTCAATATCCTGGACCAGGATGAGCGCCCAATCCTGTTTGATGACACGGTTCGTCCCTTCATGTTTGAATTTATGGCCAAACGAGTCAATGTTCAACTAAGTCGTTTAAAAAAACTTAACCAAAATGCTTTCATGTTTATAGATGAGCCAGGTCTCCAATTCCTTTTTTCTGCAATATCCGGATACGGGGACATAAAGGCAAAGGAGGATCTGAGCATATTCTTTTCCATGATTGAACGCCCGCGGGGAATCCATCTGTGCGGCAATCCTGACTGGGATTTTCTACTCAACCTGGATCTTGATATATTATCTCTGGATATTTATACCAACGCTGAAATATTTGCCTCTTATGCCCTATCAATAAAGCATTTTCTTAGCCGGGGAGGTGTTATTGTCTGGGGAATTGTACCCACAGGTTTTGAAACCTATGAAAAAGAGAACATTAACTCATTGATAGTAAAGCTGGAAGAGGTATGGAAAATCCTGGGCAGAAATGGCATAGATATAGATCAAATTATTACAAAAAGCATGCTTTCACCTGCAACCTGTTGCCTGGTTAATCCAGATAAAGAAAAGACCGTCGAAAAGGCGTTCAGGATGATAAATGAGCTTTCACGGATTCTCAAGGAAAAGTATAATATAATTTAAGTACAGGGGGGAATATAAGGCTCATATCCGCCCTGAATCGTAAAACGACGCTTTGAAATATAATCTAAACTCGATTCCCATCTCTATCTCCCTGCCCTGCAATAAATGGTTCTCATTGACATTTCTTCTGAATTTGTTACACTTATACATAATATTTCATTCCCATGTACTTTTCTACCACGCACAATGATTCCATAATGTATGACTCTGCTTTGCAGTTACAACACCCAGCGAGCGAGGCCACCACACTCAAATCAAATTATAAAATATAATATTTAACAAAAATATTGGCAAAATAGGTTAAAAAGGCTCAGTTAAAGTTTTATTTCTTGTATAATAATCAAAGGCCAGTTTCGAATTAATCACCTTTATAATATAAATCTTTAAAGGAGATGCCTTATGTCTAATGATTTTCTGAAACAAGAAAAAGGGTTTTCTATTTTAATATTTTTTGTCTTTGTTATTGTTTTGGTTAGTCTGATAGCAATTGCTAAGTATAACAAAGAAGAGGAAACCGATGAACACCCCACATATACAGTAAAACACGGTCCTCTCAAAATCAGCGTGTTAACATATGGAGGGGTTCAGGCACGCGAAAAAATAACCATAAAAAGCAAGCTTGAAGGAAGGGGGGGCGCCACTGTCCTCTCACTTATAGACGAAGGGGCAAAAGTCAAAAAGGGAGATCTTTTAATCGAACTGGATGCCAGCAATATTGTTGAAAGGAAGCTGGACCAGCAACTCAAGGTTAATAATGCAGAGGCAAATTTTATCAATGCCCGTGAAAACCTTGCCGTTGTGAAAAATCAGGCGCAGAGTAATATTCAAAAAGCCCAGATCAAATATGATTTTACAGTCCAGGACCTGCAGAAATATTTAGACGGAGAATATCCCAATCAGCTCAAAGAGGCTGAAGCCAATATCATGCTGAAGCAGGAAGAGGCCACCCGTGCAGAGGAGGAGCTGAAATGGTCAGAGAAGCTCTTTGCAGAAAAATTCATTTCAGAGTCTGAACTTGAGGCTGATGAATTTTCATTAAAGAAAAAGCTCCTTGATCTTGAAATGGCACAGAATAACCTTGAACTCCTTAAGAACTTTACCCAT
>JAFDJA010000187.1 GCA_019307745.1 Deltaproteobacteria bacterium
CGACCTCAACGGCGACACCAACCCTGACATTGCAACCGCGAATGTTAACGGTAATAACGTGTCCGTGCTGCTGGGAAACGGTGGCGGCACCTTCCAGACCGCGGTCAACTATGGGGCGGGGGCTGGCCCATATTCCGTTGCCATCGCCGACCTCAACGGCGACACCAACCCTGACATTGCAACCGCGAATGTTAGCGGTAATAACGTGTCCGTGCTCCTGGGAACCGGCGACGGCACCTTCCAGACCGCGGTCAATTATGGGGCGGGGGACGGGCCAATTTCCGTTGCCATCGCGGACCTGAACGGCGACACCAACCCCGACATTGCAACCGCTAACTATACTGGTGACAATGTATCTGTTCTTTTGGGAAACGGGGACGGCACATTCCAGGACGCAGTCAATTATGACACAGGAGATGGTTCAGACTCAGTAGCGATAGGCGACTTGGACGGCGACGGCAAACCTGACCTTGCAACCGCTAACTGGTTTGGTGATAACGTGTCCGTTCTCCTGGGAAACGGTGACGGCACCTTCCAGACCGCGGTCAACTATGGGGCGGGAGACGGGCCAATTTTCGTTGCCATCGCGGACCTGAACGGCGATATCAACCCCGACATTGCAACCGCGAATGTTAGCGGTAATAACGTGTCCGTGCTCCTGAATAGCATGGGCGTCACCAGTGGTGCAGGTTGGTCCCAGGTAAACACTGACGGATTCGGGGATGCCTTAAATTATTCCGCTTACAGGATGGCGGCAGTTAATAGCCATGTGTATGTGGGAATATGGGGCGACGAGGGCGCCAAGGTAATGGAATACGACGGCACGATCTGGAGTGATATTACACCCTCCTGGGATACATCTAATGCCGGCGTTAACAGCCTGGCCGTGCTTGATGGCAGACTTTACGCCGGAACATACAGAACGGGTGGCGCGGAGGTATGGGAATATTATAGCTCCAGCTGGAACCAGGTTAATGCAGACGGATTTGGAGATTCAAGTATCTATGCTGTGGATTCTATGGAGGTCCTTCGGGGATCGAGGTGTGGGAATACGCTAGTGGGACAACCTGGAATAAGGTAAACACGGCCGGTTTTGGGGACACTACCAATAATGTTCGCCCCTATAGTATGGTCGCATATAATGGCAAGCTCTATGTTGGGGGAGGAGATAGCTGGGGAACAGGTACGGAGGTATGGTGCACCGGGGGTGTAGGAGGACCTCCTTTTACGGATTGGGTCCAGGCCAACAGTAATGGCTTCGGGGACTCGAATAATGTTAACGTGAGAATCATGGCCGTGTATGACGGCAAGCTTTATGTGGGAACAGGGAACCCCACCACAGGCGCTGAGATATGGTGCACTGGAGGTGTAGGAGGACCTCCTTATACTGATTGGGCACAAGTAAACAGTGATGGTTTTGGGGATACAGCTAACACTGTTGCAAAAAGTATGGCCGTGTATGACGGCATGCTCTACACGGGAACGTGGAATGCACCCACAGGTGGCGAGGTGTGGAGGACTATGGGTGCGGGAGGACCTCCTTTTACTGACTGGGAAAAGGCAAATACAGGTGGCTTTGGGGATTCAAATAACATCTACGCCAACAGCATGGCCTCTGTCAATCCGCTTTATGTTGGTACATATAATGAAAGTACTGGGACTGAAGTGTGGCGTTATGAGGTTTCAGCAACAACCTCTACTCAATATACGCTAACAATGGGGGTCAGCAGCGGGAATGGATCTACCATACCCGCGGTCGGTGATCATGATTATGATGAAGGCACAGTGGTCAATATAACAGCTATACCTGACAGCGGGTGGGAGTTTGATAGCTGGACAGGTGATGTTGCAAATACAGCTCTTTCAACAACAACGGTGACCATGAATTCGGATAAGACGGTCACGGCCTTGTTCACGGAAATACCTTCTGTTCAATATACTCTTACAACTTTAATTTCGCCTTCAGGAGGAGGCTCAATTACTGCCTCAGGAATTGACTGTCCCGGTGATTGTTCTGATACTTATGATGCGGGCACAGTGGTTACAATTACAGCCACTCCTGTCAGTGGCTGGCAGTTTGATAGCTGGACTGGCGGTGTCGCAAATACAGCTCTTTCAACAACAACGGTGACCATGGATTCGGACAAGACGGTCACCGCCTTGTTCACGGAAATACCTTCTGTTCAATATACACTAACAATGGGGGTCATCGGGTATGGGTCTACTACACCAGCGGTTGGTGCTCATGCCTATGATGCAGGCACAGTGGTCGATATAACAGCTATACCTGACAGCGGCTGGGAGTTTGTCAAATGGACGGGCGGTGTCGCAAAGGCAGGTCTTTCAACAACAACGGTGACCATGAATTCGGACAAGACGGTCACGGCTACTTTCACAGAAATACTTCCTGTCCAATATACACTAACAATGCAGATCAACGGGAATGGATCTACTACACCAGCTGTTGGTGAGCATCATTATTATGAAGGCACAGTGGTCGATATAACAGCTACACCTGACAGCGGTTGGGACTTTGTCAGCTGGACGGGTGGTATTGCTGATACAAGTTCTGTAACTACTACAGTGACCATGAATTCCAACAAGACGGTCACGGCAACATTTATTAAAAACAGTCCTCCTGACAGACCAACTTCATTAAACAACCCTGCGGATGGAGCGATTATTGAACCCGATTATGTAAATATCCATGCAAGCGCCTATTCTGACCCTGATAATGATGAACATGTCAGGTCCCATTGGCAGGTGAGAATAGATGGCTCTATCTGGAACAGGCATGATTATGACGACTCCTTTGATTATATAGCGGATTCGAGTGTTACTGACATCATGACCGAGTATTTGGTTTCCGGTATTACTGTTGGGATGAAATATTACTGGAGGGTAGGATATGTTGATTCGGGGAGTGGAACCATATCTACGTCAAAAGAGTACAGCTTTTTAGTTGGGGAGGAGTCCTCCTGCTTAAGCCCTGTTCATGAGGGTAATGGTGTTGGGGATACGGTATTTGATTACAGGATGATCTCTTTTCCACACTGGCCCAGAATTTCTATTGCAGAAAAACTGTTTGACCTTACCGACGATCCTACGGTTTTCAGGGCAGGCACCTATATGCCGGGTTCAGCAGGATACAGAGAGTATGGACAGTGGCTTAGGATCAGGCCCGGAATAGCCTATTGGGTACTTTCAAGAGATCCCGTTATATTGATGTTGCCCTGGCTTATAACTCGAGCACTGCAAACGGCTGGAACCAGATAGGGGTCCCAAATAACAAAGTATACTTATGGAAGGACATACAGGTAGTACAATATAATCCCGGCAGCGGTGCTACAATATTTGGTCCAACACCTGTTTATTCCGGGGTGACATACTCAGGCGTGTCTGCCTACATTGATACAAGGCTTTGGAAATGGACTGGAGATCCGGATCTGCCGTACATCTCATATGATCCGTATGATTCCGGAGCTACTGCCCAACTGCATCCGTATTGCGGATACTGGGTAAAGGTGAGGAAGCCAAACGTATTTCTCGTGTTTCCGGCAGATGCGGGAGAACCTGCCGGCTTGAGCGCGGATTTTTATGATGTGCCGCGTGTGAGCCAGACAGATATCTCACGTACGGTCGTTATGGACTCTCCTCCCATGCCGGCCGGCGGTTCCAATAGAGGTTCCGATGACATTGGTTGTTTTATTGATATGGTAGATTCTGTTTACTGGCACAAGGCGGCAGGCGTTGTGATTTTGATCATCCTGCTTATGATTATAAGAATTCGCATTTGGTCAAAACCTTGATAACAACTGGCCGTAACCTTCGATTTTATCGTTGATTTTCGCCATCCTCAGCAGATTCCACATTGTCGCCTGGTTACTGCTGATGACGGGTTTTTGAAGGTCGCATTCCAGTGCCTCAATGACCTCAATGGAAGGCCATCCGACGCAACTGATAAAAACAGCTTCGCTGTCCGCTGTGTCCACCTCTTTTGCCGTCCTGTATACTATCTCTTCGGAAAGATTATGGATCGGGCCCTTTATATCGAGATATTTCATATTCAGAACCTGTATGCCGCTATCTTCTACAAATTTAACCGCTGCTTTGGCAACCTCTTCAAGATAGGGCATTGCCATGGACACCTTAGTTACTTTAAGTTTGCGCAAGGCATCTATCACTGAAGTTGATGTCGTGGTTGTCGGAAGGCTGCCTGTCAATTCCTTCATTTTTTTTATCAGCATCTGGTCATAGCCGTAACCGCCGGCAAAGCTGACCCCTGTTCCGGCCAACGCAATGGCCGAAGGGCGTGTATGTAAAATAAGCCTTACGGCATCATCGATTCCCTTCTCGGCCCTCCTAAGTTTTTCAATGCCGCCGCCTCTGAAATAGACCCTGTGATAATGACAAGACACGCCTTCAGGGGACATTTTATTTAGCTCCGGTTCGGTAACTACGATCCCCGAAGGGACTAAAATGCCCAGCCTGGCTCTCCATCCACGCATTATTAACCTCTTTTTACCTTTGGTTTAATTACTTATAAGGTACCATCATTGTCAGGGGAGTCCTGAGATGAATGGCTCCTTCCTCCGGACAGTCCAACACACAACAATAGCAGTGAAAGCATACATCCGGATAGGTCACCATTGGTACTTCCCCTCTCCCGGATCCAAAAAATACATCCTCGGCGCAAAGGTCGACACATTTACCGCAACCTGTGCATACATTATCATCGATTTCCGGTGGCATTGTTATCCTCCTTTACCACAAGACTATCATCAGCTCTCCATATCTTTCCATTTCAGATTTGGATTGCCGTTTTGCTTATTAACGACTAGTAACTTATGATTATACAGCGGATCAGTTAACTGATAGTCGGCGCGTCTGTGCAGCCCTCTTGATTCCTTTCTCTCCAAGGCGCCAAGAAACATCAATTCACCAATGTCATATAGGTTCAGCACTTCGAGACAACGCGTCAATTCCCATTGATTTGCCGCCGTCATTGTGCCGCATGCATTATTTTTCAATCTTCTAAGATGATTCAACCCGGCTGAAAGCATGGATTCGGAACGAACAAGGCCACAATAATGACTCATGGTAAATTGAAGTGCCATATTCGCATCTTTCCAGTTCGTACCCTTTGATCGGCTTTGCAGCGTGTTAACAAAGTCTGTTTTGGCTTCTATGGTTTCTCTGCCCTTTTCCTCATCCACAGAGAATGGCTCTTTTGCGTACTTTGCAGCATTTTCACCTGCAAGCCAGCCGAATACAGCCGCACTGGACATGGTTCCGTATGACTCTTCTCCGCACGAATATAAACCCTTAACAGTTGTTTCTGCCTTTTCGTTCGCTAAAATTCTTCCCCCGCCCCTAATGGGATATGACTGAAATTCAACCGGATTCCTTCTCAGATCTATATCTTCCTCCTTTAAATGGTCTAACAGACCGTTATTTGCTTCATGTTTCATCCAGTACATCATGTATTCATAATCATCTTCAGTGATACCAGTACAGTCCATGTATACGGGCCCTTGACCTGTCTCTATCACTTTTGAAAATATCGTCTTATCCACCTCCGGCAGGATGTCGCCATATTTTCTGTCGGGTTTATTGACATATTTACCTATCGGTTTACCGTCAGGATATCGGTAAACGCCTACCCATGTCGCTTGACCGGACCTGCAATAATTCCTTACTCCAATATGCCTATTAATACTGTCAACATCAAAAAGTTCGGCTCCCAACCTGTATGCCGCTGCTCTACCGTCACCGGAGAGGGTAAAAGGCCTGGAGTCGTTTCCGATAATACCGGGAGTAAGATTCGGAAACAGTCTTGTCATTGCACCTGTCCCGAGTATAACGGCTTTGGCCTTAAACTCTATAAGCCTGTCCTTTCTTGTGTCGATACCCATAGCACCTGTTACACCATCGGCATCGCCAAGAAGCTCGAATACCATTACCCTGTTCACAATTCGGGCACCTCTTTTAAGTGCTTCTTTGGTCAAGATTGGCTTCTGGTTCTGTCCGGAATATTTTAGATGTGTGAGCAGTCGACCGGGAAAAGAATGGCCTGCAAACTCCCAGTTTCCATTGTATTTCATAGGGATGCCCCAACTATCCCATAGTTTGACAATGTCAAAGGAGTTTTCCATCCATGTTCTTACAATACTGGGTCCCAGACCCGTAAGGAGTCCGCTTAATTGGGTCAGCATGCATTCCCTGATAAAGGCATCAGGGTCCGTACCATGTACTTCAGGGATATAGCACCAGAAATGGTCATTTCCCGCGCGCCCCTCGCCGCTCCGAGAAGTGTTGCCTTTTTCTGCAACAATGACATCGGCGCCAAGCTCAGATGCACGCGTAGCTGCCATTAAACCGGCGATTCCGCCGCCGATACACAACACATCCGTTTCCAGTATTTCCATTTCCAAGATGATCTCCTTCAGGCACTCGCAAGGATTTGTAAAGGGGGACAAGCCCAAGGTTTGGCTCTTGTGAATAATATAGAATTCTCAAGCCTTTGTTTACAGCTTTATGCACTTGATCTTTTCATCCAAAAATTTACTACCCCTCTGATCCGGTACGTGTTCGTCATCTTGCCTCTTTGGATCCTGCTTAATCCGGATTCCGCCTCACGGCGAATACCTCAGTTAGGCAAACAAGTCGCTTGTCAATCCCACATAATATCGCCATTTGAGAATGTTAGCGTGAGATTATGGCAGGCAGGGCAAAAATATAATCCATCAGTCACCTCCAACCGGAGGTCTTCATATTCCCAACTTGCCACAACTTCTTTCCCCAATGTTTTTACAAGTGAGTCATGGTCGTAGGGGATTGGTTCTGTTTTGTGACCATCAGGACAACTGAGGGGTTTATCAAACATGTTGACCGTTACAAGATGGTCACCCTCCGGGCAATATGCCGGAAAAGCGCAGAAGTGAGTGAAAGACAACAGACCACCCCCAATCATTAGTGATAGGCTTTCATACCCGCAAGAACATGAAGCTACAGCGCTATAACCCATGGGGTCTCCCAATTTAATGCCTCTGACGGCCTGTATCACCGGCGACGCCAAGAAGCTTGTCCGTCAGGCTGCCGCGCTTCTCGACGCCTTGCAATTGGGTGATTTTATGATAATCAGTTCGTTGCCGCCTTTTTGGAACTGATATGTAACTTTTTTTATTTCAATATGATAATTTTCCTTTTCTAATTTAGATATCACAGGCTTAAGGTGCCTCGATTTTTTAGAACCAAGCTCTAGAACAGGGAATATTCTTACTTCTTGAGCGACCCTACACAATTCTTTTATTGAGGCCATATGAAATTTATCTGAAAGTTGTTCACTGTATAGAAAGAGAAAATGCGAGCATAGGGAAATGCCAAAATCCTTGCTGTTAAAAGAGAGATGAGGGAGGCTTCCCGCTTGATATCTACCTTCTGCCTTGCCTTTTTCAAAATCCTTTAAGAACGACTCCATAGCAGACATGCGTATTCGCCCTAATTCTTCGACAGAGGATATGCTTTCCCATAAAAATTCATCCTTGTTCTTTCTTGTCTGGTCAAGCACCACTTCATATGTTTCCCGGATTCTATTTTTTATTTCCTCTGTTGTAAAAGCATAAGCCGGATCAACGGAAACGATTGAGCCTCCCCTGGATGTGAGTATGCTGTTAAAGCTTGCCGGTCCATCACCACAGCCTAAAATTTTTTGCTTTAAATCTGTGGGGGATAGAGAAAACATTGAAACATATTCATCATACGAACGTCCCCAAGGGACGACTTCAGATAGCGTGAATGACATTGTCGCTATTTTATCCTATTTTATCCACCCAACAATGATTGTACTGTCTGTAAAAAACGGCAAAACAAAACCGCTCTAAATGACTCGTTTGTTAGTCCTCACTACAACCTCGACAATGGTGCTATTCTTTATCATGACGTTTGCCTCTAACGGCATAAAGAAATAGC
>JAFDJA010000084.1 GCA_019307745.1 Deltaproteobacteria bacterium
TTTCCCTTCCGATGGGCAAACAATGACGCTTGGATGGTACTTAGACAAATATTCATATGCGTACTTAACTTCCCATATCGAACCGTCAGCAAGCTTGAAGATTTCACCGTTGTTGCCCATGAAGGGTCCAGGGCTTAGGATCGAGGATTCGTAACAGTCCTGTGCCGCAGCCACGGTTGTGACAAACATAAGCATAGTGTAAATTAGGACTCTAATCGGGCCCATATCTTTAGCTCCATTTGATTTTCAGCACAATGCCGAAAATAATTGATCTAAAAAAAATATTTTTTATTTATGTTTAGATGTTGTATCGCTCTCGGTAGCATCAGCCACCACTGCGATTGTAGCAACAGAAACAACTGCAATACCGGCAATTCCTGCTGCAGTCAGACCACCAGCAGCACCTGTACCAGCGGCCCCACCAGCAGCAGCACCAGCTCCAGCACCTTGTTCAGCGCGCTGTCCACCCTTACCACCTTTGCCGCCACCACCCGCCAAAACAATCACAGGTGTAATTGCCAAAGCTATTACGAGAACACCAGCCACTAATTTCAAACTCCATTTTTTAATCATTTTCTTAAGCCTCCTGGATAATAATTGTGATTCTGAATTATGCGGCAATCACCCCCCCCCAAAGACGGTTCCGCAAGTCTAAGAACCATTTTCAATAGTTTTGCCTTTGAGTAAGATCAGGCTCTCAACAGATCTGTCATAACTCTGTCAGAAGCAAGGCATGTATAATTTTAAGTATTTTCAATGACATAGCCACCTTAACAGAGGTTAATCATTAGGTAATGAAAATAATCTTTAGTAAAATATATTAGAATACACTTTAAGTCAAGAAAAATTCATGTTTTATCTGTATTATTTAATACATATGCCACATTGTGGTATTTTTTGTGAAAGGAATTAAACTGAATTTTCAGCCTCATTATTTTACATAATTTACGAAAATTTCTTATTATTTGAATTCGGATATGATTTTTGCCTTTTGTTGAACTACTTGTCAATATTTGCCATAATATTGTATGGGTTTTATTTCACCTGGAATGCCTCCATCCCGCTAAAGACGGGACGTATCGGCAATTAATTGAAGGAGGAATCTGAAGAGGTTTAATGTTGACAAACACTGGAAATGAAATAAATTTCGTTATGAGATAAAATTTTTCTAAAGGCGTGCTAAATGTTCTGATTGATTTATCTATTAAGCATTGATCGTTTGGATTATGGAATCAATATCCTTAAAATCTTCAAATGCAGACTCTACTCCTAACTTTTTTAACTTTTCAGAGTTCTTTCCAATTCCAATCATTTTCCAATTCAAATTTTGTGTAGCATGATAATCCCATGGTGCATCTCCAAAATAGACTATTTCCTCGAAACGATCTCTCCCATATTGTTCTTTTGCCCGTTCCAGGGATATTTGCATGATCTCTTCCCGTTCAGGAGAATCTGAGGCTGTTGCCATCGGAAGACCCTCAATTTCGATCTTGCCAAGTCTAAGTTTCAATCGTGCCGGTTTCTCCCATCCTCCTGTAGCAAATGATATTGCTTGATCCTCACCCTTTCTAAATGTTTCTATTGCTTTCCTTGCTCCGGATATAGCAGCAAACATGTCTATGGATCTCTGGGACTCAAATTCCAGCAGTGATGTGAATTCCTTTTCTATTCCCTTTAGTTCACTCCCGGAAATTGAACTTCCACGTTGTCTTTGAGAAATTTCCATGGCAATCCCTGAGTGTGTCGCATAGGTATAAGTTTCCCAACTGGTATTGACTGCCTTGAGATTCAAAACCTTTTTAATTGCTTTAACATAACAAACGGCATCAATTTCGGTTGTTTCGGTCAAGGTTCCATCTATATCGAATACAAACAGTTTCATGTCAATTTTTTTCCCTATAAGGTACTGTAAAATTCAAGTAAAATAAAATCATCCAAAACCTAAGGTATCCTTCATTCCTTATTGAGTTTTCAATCCCTTTTTCATGAGCACAAAAAGCTTGCCATCATGCTTCATATGTCCGGCAGCTATTTCCGCGTATTCATCGCTGCCCCAGAAGACATCCGCCCTGCCTGTGCCTGTAATTGCTCCCCCAGTATCCTGATTCATTATAAACCGCGAAAAAGGGACCCATTTATCAATCTCTTTTTCTCTATTTAAGATTGGCTTTTCACATGAGATAAAACAGAGTGAGCCCTTTGGAAAAAGCTTTACGTTCAAGGCCATTGATCTCCCAGGAGTAAGGGGTACTTCAATATTGCCATATGGGCCACCCTGTCTGATACGAAAAAATACATACGATGGGTTGTAGTTCAATACCTCATCTACAATTTCAGCATTCTCGGTGAGATATGTACGAATACTCTGCATGGACATCTCCTCTCTGGTCATCAACTCCCTGTCCAGCAAGTGCTTCCCTATGCTCTTATATTGCCTCCCATTGGCTGCTAAATATCCTGCAGATAGTATTTCGCCATCCTTCAGCCTTAATCGGCCAGATCCCTGGATATGCAGAAATGCCACGTCAACAGGGTCCTTGAGCCATGCCAGCTCCAATCCCCTTCCCTGAAGCGCCTTGCCAAACTCAATATCTTCCCTGGTATAATAAGGAACGACATCCAGCCCATCTATCCTGGCACTTATGGATTCTCCTGAAAATCTTTCACTGAATTGGGACAGGTTAATCTTTACCAGGTCCTCCGGCATGCCATACAAGGGATATCGGAAAATATCATCAGGCATTAGGCTTGCCTCATATTCAGGTTCAAAATATCCGGTAAAGAGGACCTTTCTGTTTTTAGCACCTCCTGCTGCCTTGTAGATATTAAAATTCTCTCGGACCATTTTTGACAGCTCTTTGGGGCTGGATGCTCTCCGGATGATCTCAAGAAAAGCCTCATGACTCTCTCTGACCTGGCTGCATGTAAACCTGTCCGGCCCATATTGAAACATGTGATCAGGCCCTACCCTGTCAAGGAAATCGAAATTTTTTTCAACAGCCAGGGAAAGGGATTCAAGGTCCATGTCATCATTGAAATCAGGGAGGAAGAATCTGACAGGAATAAGGGCCTGTTCGGGGTCTGTGATCTCCGGTCTGACGGGATAAAAACGACTGAGCCAGATTAAAAGCGGAATCAATAACAACAATACAGGCAAGTACTTGAATTGACATATCTTTTTAATAATATTTTCCATTAACGATGCCCTCACATTAGAAAGTGGTATTATCTGTTTCTTCTCCAATTTAGTTGGAGAAGAGGATTCAAGGATTCTTTGCTCACTTCGTTCGACGCACTCCCGCAAGCGGGTTCCCAGTTTCTTTGCTCACTTCGTTCGACGCAGTCCCGCAAGCTGGTTCCCTTGAATCCTGATCATCGATCAACTAATTGGGAGATGATCCAACAATATTAAAATGTATTATATAAAATTCATATCTGAATTTTGCAAGCATAGAGCTTACTAACCCTGGAAACCAGATTAATTTTTACCAGATGGTGAAAAATCCTGTTCCAGTGCATTATATCATATGAGCCCGTTCCGGAGAGCTGTTGTAAAAAAGACCCAAATCATCTGTTTTTTCTCTTTAGTGTGGCATTTAGACCTCATTTCCGGAGCGATAAATGGAGCTGGATTAACTGCTGCCAGGAAAAACTCACACATATTTTGTGC
This sequence comes from Deltaproteobacteria bacterium, assembly GCA_019307745.1. GTDB lineage: Bacteria > Desulfobacterota > DSM-4660 > Desulfatiglandales > HGW-15 > JAFDJA01. The sequence goes on from JAFDJA010000084.1 coordinate 3,671, forward strand.
TTTAATATCAAGAACTTAAAGCCAACACAAGCCAATATCTATTAATTTCAAGGTCCCTGGCACACCCCTTGCAATATTCCTGTGCAAAGTACAAAGAAAAACCATTCCACGGGGTAATTACATACAATTAAGAGGTCTAACTTTGGATTACAGACAACGTACTCTACGTGACAATGTAAGCTGCACAGGTATTGGTCTGCATTCAGGCAAAAAGGTCAAAATTACCATAAAACCCGCCTTGCCTGATAGCGGTATAAAATTTATACGAAAAGATGTATCACCAAATTGTGTTATAAATGCCAATTTTGAAAACGTGGTTGATACCCAACTGTGCACAACGGTTGGAAATAACGGCCACAAGGTTTCCACCATTGAACATCTGATGGCTGCCTTTTTCGGAGTTGGCATTGATAATGCGCGGGTTGAGGTTGAGGGACCTGAAATACCCATTATGGATGGAAGTGCGGCACCTTTTATTTTTCTTTTAAAAAGCGTTGGAATCAAAGAGCAGAATAAACCCAAAAAATTTATTTTAATCAAAAAGACCTTTAAGATCCAAGTGGGAAACCAGTCCATCACAATATCCCCGTCAAAAGAACTTAAAATTTCGTATGCCATTGGTTACCGTCATCCATTATTAGAAAACCAGAAATATGACCTGTGTTTCTCCGGCAAAAATTTTATCAAGGAGATAAGCAGGGCTCGCACATTCGGTTTTCTGCGTGACATCCAGACCTTACACAAGGCCGGTCTCGCATTAGGTGGCTCTCTGGACAATGCGATAGTTATTGACGATTTCAGGATACTCAACGAGGATGGGCTAAGGTTCAAGGATGAATTCGTCAGGCACAAAATTCTGGATTTCATCGGAGACATGTCAATTGCCGGTTCCCCAATTATAGGACATTTTAAGGTCAATAAATCAGGACACTCCCTCAACCAAACCCTGCTGCAAAAACTGATGTTGAGTAAAAAGTACTGGGAAGAACTGATATTCAAACCTCCTGTAAAAGGGATCTCTGACAAAATAAAGTTCCCGGTTTTCGGTCCTCTGGATCAGGTTCCTGCCTGATAAGCTCAGGACTTCCATTTTATTTAGTCGATCTTCTATTCTTATTGCGCGACCAGTTGCCAAAGCCTTTTACAAGGGGCTTAAGCTGGTCGCGCATTTTGGTTTTCAGCTAATATTCATTGCATTCCATACCTTTTTTAACTATTATTACCTCATTAAAGTCCCGGTTTTTTTAAACTAATCAGCTTTTTAACCAGAATAATTCTTCCATTTTTCCGGCCTCAAGGCCGGTTCAGAGGTATTCTGAGGTTCAGGTTTAAAATGAGTGAGCATACTAAGGTAATAGAACAGGATCGCAAGAGACAGCACAGGGAACGCATAATCATAGCATGCCTTGTTGTTGTTGTTATTATCCTGTCCAGTTTTGGCCTCAAACTATTTGATATCGGTCTGGACATGCCTGTCTCAAATAGTATTCTCATCTTCGCCTTGATCAATATAAATATTATCCTGCTTCTGCTCCTGCTCTTTTTGACCATGAGAAACCTGGTCAAATTACTATTTGAGAGAAAAAAAGGTATCATGGGCGCAAAACTCAGGACTAAACTGGTTATTGCGTTCATAACCCTTTCACTTTTACCTACAATCATTCTCTTTTTTGCCTCTGCACAGTTTATCTCCACCTCAATAGAGTACTGGTACACCTTGCCAATAGAAAGATCGCTTACCAATTCGTTTGAGGTTGGTAAGGACTCTTATGAACAGATGACCAGTGAAATTTTGCATTTTGGCAACAGTCTGGGGCGTCTCACGACATATCATGGCTATATGCTCATTGCCCGGAAGGCGGAATTAGAAAAATTTATTGATGAAAAACGGATTGAATACCGTCTTGCAGCAATCAAGATATTTTCCCGGACCTTAGAACTGAGGGCGGAGTCACTGGATGACACTATAGACCTCACCCGCTTTCCAGATCCTCCCGTTGATCTCCTTAGTGAAAGCTTTGAAAAGGGAAATGAGATCCAGGATGTCCAGTCCTCTTCATACGGAAAACTTGTAAACGGCATAGTACCTATTTTTTCCAGGACAGAGTCAAAGGCTGTTGTCGGCTTGGTTGTGCTTCAGAAATTCATACCCAGGGTGATTGCTAACCGGCTCGATTCGGTCATAAGCGGCCTGGAGGAGTATCAACAATTCAAGAAATACAAAAACCCTGTCAAAGTTAGTGGGATGATCTGGCTGTCGATCGTTACTCTGCTGATTATATTCAGTTCAATATGGTTTGGGTTTTTCCTGTCAAAAGGAATCACTGTGCCTATTCAGCAGCTGGCTGAAGGTACAGAAAGGATAGCAGCCGGAGACTATGATTTTTTTATTGATATGGAAACCCAGGATGAGATTGGAGTACTTGTTAACTCGTTTAACAGGATGACAATGGACCTGAAAACCAGCAAGAAACAGCTGGAAGAGACCAATGAAGAACTCATAAGAAGCAGCAGCGAAATTGAAAAAAGACGGCTATATATGGAGATTGTACTTGCCAATATTGCCGCGGGCGTGATTTCTGCTGATGTTAACGGTGTAATCCAGACTATCAATAAATCAGCAAAGGAGATGCTTAACATAAAAGGTAGTGGAATTGTCGGTAAGAATTACAGGAAAGTGATGGGACCGGAACAGGTCAAAATAATTGATGACTTTCTTGAAGACAGAAACCTGCTCAAAAGGGGCTTTTTGCAAAAGCAACTGCGTGTCTCCATAAACAAAAAGACACTGGCCATGCTTGTTTCCATCAATATGCTCAAGAACGATAAAGGGAGATTTTCAGGGCTTGTGGCTGTCTTTGAAGACCTGAGCCAGCTTGAACAGACACACAGGGTTGCTGCCTGGCGTGAGGTAGCAAGGCGCATTGCCCATGAAGTAAAGAATCCCCTTACTCCAATCCAACTGTCAGCACAGAGGCTCAAGAAAAAATACAGCCACCTTATCGGCCCTGAAGATTCCAAAGTATTTGAGGAGTGTACCAACATGATTATCAATCAGGCAGAAGGTCTGAAGAGGCTGGTCAATGAATTTTCAAATTATGCCAGAATGCCCTCCTCCAATCCTGTGCCTGATGATATCAACCAGATAATTGAAGAAGCTGCCGGACTGTATAAGGAGACGGGCAGGAACATAAAAGTTATATTCAATGGATCAAAGGACCTTCCAGAAATCAATGTGGACCGTGAGCAGATAAAAAGGGTAATGATTAATCTCCTGGATAATGCCATCGCGTCCTCTGATGCGTCAGGACAGGTAATAATCGACCTGTCATATGATAATGAGCTTGAAGCAGTAAGGATAGAGGTGTCTGACAACGGTAAGGGTATTCCCCCTGAGAACAAAATGCGACTTTTTGAGCCATACTTTTCAACAAAAAAGCATGGCACGGGCCTGGGGCTTGCCATAGTCAACACGATCATCCGGGATCACAACGGATTTATTGATGTGCAGGATAACAAACCAAATGGTACAAGGTTTATTATTGAGCTGCCTGCCAGGGTTTGATAACAGAAAAAATAAGATGTCCGGTCTTTCGGACCAGGAGTGATATATTGAAGCCTGACTGGGCAAAAATTCACGAAAAAAGAAAAATATCGGTTTTCTCCCTTCCCCTGATATTCTTTTCCTGCCTCTATGGCCTGGGAGTAGGGCTCAAGAATAAATCGTTAAAAAATAAAATAAAAGATGAGTTACCTGGAATAGTAGTAAGTGTCGGGAATATCACCGCAGGAGGAACAGGCAAAACCCCCGCAGTCCGTATGCTGGCAGAATGGGCAAAGGCGGAAAAATTCCATCCGGCAATCCTTTCAAGGGGGTATGGAGGGAACTACAAATCAAAAGTACTTGTAGTATCTGATAAAAATGGTATAAAAACCGGACCTGTTGAGGCAGGAGATGAGCCCTGTCTTCTGGCTGAGGGTCTTCCCGGTGTGCCTGTGGTAGTCTCGAAGAGCCGTTATCATGCAGGCCAGCTTGCCCACGAGAAATTCGGGACTGATTTTTTCATACTTGATGATGGTTTTCAGCATATAACCTTGAAAAGGGATTTTGATCTAGTACTCATTGACGCGCACAACCCCTTTGGCAACGGACGGCTGTTGCCGTGGGGCCCTTTGAGGGAGCCGGTGGGTCAACTCATTAGAGCAGACGCAATAATATTCACCAGGGCAGGCAAAATAAATTCAGGAGACAATCCTGTCAGTATAACAGAAGATATCTGCCCTGGACTCCCTCAATTTTTCGGAGACCACCTGCCTGGAAACGTAATATTTCCTTTTAAAGATCAGGTCAGCCCCCCTGACTTTTTAAAGGGCAAATCTGTTGCCGCATTTGCAGGAATAGCCCGGCCAGAGGCATTCAAAAAGACCCTCATGGCCCTTGGAATCAATCTGGTATATTTCAAATCTTTTTCCGACCATCACACGTTTGGCCTTGATGACCTTAAAATGCTGGTGGATGAAAAACAGAGATCAGGAGCAGAGTATCTGCTTGCCACTGAAAAAGACTGGATTAAACTTAAAAATATCGTATTTGAATATCCTGATTTTGCATATTTTACGATAAAATTCAGCCTCCTGAAGGAGGAGAATCGTTTTTTCAATATGCTTAGAGAACGGATAAACAGGAGCTCTGGAAAATAAATAATGTTTGAATCAATCAAGCTGTCCGAGCTGGACAGGACAAACTGCGGAATATTAAGAAAGGCAACCAGCACACGACCCTATGTATGGCAGATAGAAGAAAGCCAAGTCAGGGCTGTGGTAAAAGATTTCAGCAGAAACGGCTTCTTTTATAGAAACATTGTTGGCAGGTTTCTTGTCTGGAGGGAGTCAAAGGCCTACAAAAGGCTTGAGGAGGTGAAAAATGTCCCCACACTCTATCGGACTATTGGGGGTATTGCCTTGGTCCTTGAAGCGATTGATGGAAAAGACATGGGCAACCGTGCTGCCAAAAATATGGAGTTTTCAGAAAATTTCTTCCATGAAATACGTGAAATTGTTAAAGAGGTGCACAGACATGGCGTTGTTCACTGCGACCTTAAGGCTGCACCTAACACGCTTGTGGATAATGAAGGCCATCCTCACATAATAGACTGGGCCGCCTGCATGTGCTATGAAGAGTTTAGGATTTTTCCCCTGAATCTTATTTATAAAAGATTTATCAAAGACGATCTCCTGTCAATTCTGAAACTCCAGCTCAAACGTGCTCCCGGCACGGTCAGTCAGGAGGACGCGGATATGCTGCATACCAGGAGCAGGACAGAAAGAATTATAAGAGCAATAAGAAACACACTCAGGGTCTTTCTTCAGAGGATCGCTTAGCCCGTTTTAACTTTCAATCATCCTCGGACTGTGAAAAAAAGCTGCTCCGATCCTTCAGCAATGATATGAAGACTACCGGAGAGACTCTTTGGGGGTCAGGGCATCTCACATTTTTCAGAGTCCTGACAAACGGAACATAATGAAAAGCAATATTACAAAAAAAAAGAAAAAAAAGAGCCTTCCAAAAACAGTGCATCTCATCGCCTATATGGCAACAGCCATGAGCCACTATTTATCGAAAACTATCCCCCTTAAAGCTTGGATATTACTGGGAAGATCTTTTGGCTCGCTCTTATATATGATTTCATGGGCTCATACTAAAATTGCCCTTACCAACCTCAGATTTGCATTGGGCGAGGAGAAAGATAAAAAAGTATACCGCCGCATTGCCAGGGAAACATTTCAACAGTTTGGGATGAGCGGGTTTGAATGGATACGGATATGGGGCATTAATAAGGATAAGATGCATGAGATATTTGATCTTATTTCTTTTGAAGGCAAGGAACACCTTGACAATGCAAGAAGAAAAAGTAAATTCAATTCAGTCATTCTCCTGTCCTCTCATTCAGGTAATTGGGAATACGCGCATATTAAATACGCCAGCACAATAAATCCTCTTACCTTTATTGTCCGGAAGATCGATAATCCCTTCCTGGAAAAGAAGAGACTGCAGACTAATAGTGAGGCTGGCGTCAAAATCCTATACAAAGAAAACGGCCTCAGGTATGCCATAAAAAATCTCAAAAACAGCAAAGATATGGTTATCTTTGCGGATAGAAAAGCGAGAAAAAAAGAAGGCATTCCAAGTCAGTTTTTTGGACACAAGACCTCGACACTCTCCATCGTACCTGCCCTGGCAATGAAATATAAAGTACCTGTGGTGCCCATGTGTATCTTTCGAGAGCCAGACCTGATTCACCATAAAATCAAATTTTTCCCGGCCCTTGACATAGACGGGTTGGATATACCAGAGGCAACACTTGTGCAGAACCGGGCGCTTGAAAGAATCATAAGAGACCATCCCAATCACTGGTTGTGGTTTCATCGAAAGTGGAAATGCTATCACTCCGACATATATAAATAACAGCACTTGAAAAAGCGACTAACTGGAGCCGATATGAAAAAACCTGCTGTTTTCCTGGACCGTGACGGAACCATTAATAAACAGATGGGATATATAAATCACCTGAGCAGATTTGTTCTCATAAAGGGTGTATCAAAAGCCATAAAAATATTAAATGAAAACGGCTTTCTCGCAATAGTGCTGACCAATCAGTCTGGTGTTGCGCGTGGTTACTTCCCCATCGATCTGGTATATCAGATAAATGAATATCTGAGCGAGGAGCTTGAAAAAGAGAACGCCCGTATAGACGGGGTCTTTTTTTGCCCGCATTACCCCAAAGGCAGCCTTTTGGAGTACTGCTTTGAATGTGACTGCAGAAAGCCCAGGACAGGACTGATCCGCCAGGCCTGCTCGGCCTTTGATATTGACATGAAAAGGTCTTATATGGTGGGTGATCGACATACGGATATAGAATTCGCGCACCATTGCGGCATGGAGGGAGTCCTTGTCAAGACCGGATATGGTGTGGGAGAGGTAGAATATATCCTTCCTGGCAGAGAGATACAGCCGGCATATATTGCGGATGACCTGCAAGACGCGGTAAAATGGATACTTAATAAAGAAAAGATAAAGGTCTAAAAAATAAGTCATAAAGATCCATTCCAGTATTCAGGGAGTGGCATACTGTTTTTAGGCATTCTTTAAAGGAGGTTTGCCATGGCATTAAATAAAGAACTGCTGGACATACTTGCATGTCCAAAATGCAAAGGTGACATACATCTGAATGAAAAGGGGGATGGGCTGGCATGTGATAACTGCAGGCTTATTTACGAGATCAAGGATGATATCCCTATTATGCTCATTGATGAGGCGAGACCATTCTGATGCCTCTTGGATCATTTTCATAATTATATGGAGGCCCTGAATTTTTCCGTCCCCATGGTCTTGGAGCGGCATGGGCATCTTTTTTTACTTCAAAATTGTCTTCTGTGCTACCCGGGTTTGGCCATCCTGATAAGGATTTTTCATGATGGGGCTATGCTCAGGTCTAGGTTCCCGGAAGGAACAGGGATTCCCGGCAATGATAATCATTTTCGGATCATCTCCCAATTAGTTGATCGATGATCAGGGTTCAAGGATTCAAAATAGAACGCCCTGGTTCTCCAGGACAATAAACAACATTTCCTTAACCACTTAATATAGGAGATAATATGAAAAAACAGATATGCATTCTTGCCCTTATAAGCCTGGTGCTTCAAGGCTGCTTTTATTATGCCAAAACTGATGTAGACCTCTTAAGCGGTGTAAGCAAAGATCTGGTGGAAAATATTATCATACGGTCCCCGGATAAATCAAAGATTGCGGTTATTGATATAGATGGGGAGATCTCTCTTGCCCCAAGATCAAGCAGTTTTTTCACTTCCCCGTCAATAGCGTCCGATGTACAGTTAAAGCTTGAAAGAGCCAAAAATGACCCCTTGGTCAAAGGAATAATCCTCCGCATAAACTCTCCAGGCGGAGGAGTCAACGCCACAGATACGATCTACAATGAGATCAAAAAGTTCAAGGAAGAGAAAGACATCCCGATTGTAGCCCATTGTCTTGATGTAGCAGCATCCGGAGGTTATTATATCAGTATGCCTGCGGACTGCATAATCTCTCAGCCCAATACTGTCATAGGCTCGATAGGTGTTATCATGGTAAAATGGAACGTACAGGGACTTGTTGAAGAGATCTTAAAGTCAGAGGTCTCTGTTCTGACAGCGGGGGACAAAAAGGCAATGAGTTCCATCTTTAAGTCCTCCTCGCCAGAAGAGGCCGCCATATATCAGAACCTCCTTGACCGTGTACATGAAAGATTTATCAATGTTGTTGTTGAAGGTCGACCGGGCCTCAGCCGGGATGATGTTATCGGGCTTGCGGATGGAAGGATCTATGATGGACTTGAGGCTCTCGCATACAATCTGGTTGACAGGATAGGGTATTTTGAAGACGCGCTTGATGAGGTCAAGACAAGGGCAAAGACTCCGTATCCCAATGTCGTTATCTACAGCAGGATGGTATCAGAAACTCCTGTTTCATACTATACTCAGGGTGTATACAGTAATCCCGTTCCCATTACAGGCAACCTTAATTCCCGAAATTTCAACCGGACTGGTTTCACATCTGGATTAATCCCTCAGATGTATTACCTGTATGCTGCTGATTTTCTAATGGCACAATAAAAAAACAGGTCAACCCTATTTCCCGGTGAATGTAGTGGACATTTTTTCAATACCTGTTTTAAATATGTCTATAGCCGATGTGTAATCTCTATTAAAATCTGGTAGAATTTACCTGTTGTTTTTGCTACGATTACATTGGATTGAAATTTTTTCACAGTTGTAAATGAATATTCTCCGATAGTTTATTTCACCTTGATATTGATCCGGAGCACATAAAAGTATCCTTCAATTCTTTTCTCCTGATACCGGGGGATTAGGGACGCTCTGGTAATTCAGTGGCCTTGGTCTCCATTGGATCTGCTGAGAGAAAATCTGACGGTGAAAACATGGTCTTTTTTTTAGAAATGGACCAATACCCGATTAAACTTTTTCTAGGAGGATCAATATGACAAAACAGCATTCATTTACAAAACATGAACATATGATCATTCCAAACTTTAGAAATAATATTAACCACGCAGAGTCAACCGAGGATGTAAAAAAATTTTTTGTTTATACTATCCAGGAGCTGTTTGAACATATCTTTGAAAAAAATTTATCATGTGAATATGAAGATATAAGACTTTTACCCAGCGATGACCATTTTTACAAACTGAGCGAGCGGCTCCTGTCACTGGATAAATTCAAGATAGTATGGAATGATTCTGACCTTCCTCGTGTAATATTTAACCTGGCAGAGACTGCAGTAAATCGTTATAAACATCTCAAAAAAGGGCCTGAAAAAACTAATTCAAAGATCAGGATGTAGGATGACCTGTATAGCCAAATAAAATCGCCATCAAGGCATAAAAATGGTAAATACCTGCGCTATCATTTTCAGATCCAATATCGCTGCTCAGTCCAATAGGCCTTTTCTCCATTATTTTTTTTAAATAATATCTTTCACATTAAGGAATCCTGATGTCCAATTCTTCTATTGTTGTAAATGATAAGCCTTTTCCTGATTTAAAGGCTGTTGGGATGGCTATACTGTTTGCATTTATCATTTCCGGTGCGTGTGGCCTGATCCACGAAGTCGCATGGACACGCCTGCTCCGTCTTGTCATGGGGAACACTACATATGCTATCACTACAGTGCTCTGCGCCTTTATGGGCGGGCTTGCCCT
>JAFDJA010000085.1 GCA_019307745.1 Deltaproteobacteria bacterium
GTGAAAAACAGAGACTTGCCATAGCCCGTACACTACTTACAGACCCAAGTGTCCTTATCTTAGATGACTCCACTTCCAGTGTGGATGCCAGGATAGAACACCTAATCAGACAGGCTCTTGACAGGCTTATTCAGGGAAGGACCACCTTTATTATCACCCACCGTCTGCCCATCATAAAGACTGCGGATCTGATCCTGGTCCTGGATAAGGGGCGTATGGCGGAACAGGGAAGACACGAAGATCTTATTAAAAGAAACGGTCTATACAGACAGATTTACAATACACAACTCTCCGTTACAAAAAACAGCGGAGAATGGGATAAGGAGTAGACCATGTTTGGAGGTGGCCCTCCAATAGGAGGAGGCCCGAGGGGCGGCGGCGGTGGCGGTCCAATGGGTCGCATGCAAAGATCTTCAGGCAAAGACGATCTGGGCACTATTTATGACAACAAGGTCATAAAAAGGTTGCCTAAATATCTTGCGCCTGTAAAGGCCTGGTTGTTCATTGGCGCCGTTGGTATGGCAGTCAGCAGTCTGGCAGCGCTTGCAGCCCCCTATCTTATTGCAGTGGCTACAGACAACTACATAAAAACAGGCAATGTTGCAGGGCTTACGATGACCGTCATGCTGCTTCTTGGGGCGGCAGTTCTGGTCTGGGCAGGACAGTACACAGTACAACTATACCTTGAACTTGCGGGCCAGTCCATCCTGAAGGCATTAAGAATAGACATGTTCGCCCATCTGCAGAAACTTCCCCTGAGTTTTTTTACAGACCGGGAGGTGGGTGAACTTATGTCCCGTGTCCAGAGTGATGTCCAACAGCTCCAGCAGATCCTCACCATGGGCGTACTGAACATATTTTCAAACATCCTTACTTTGGCGGGTATTGCTTGCGCCATGCTGATCATGAACCTGAATCTTGCCCTTTTGACACTTACAATAGTGCCTGCCTTGTGTGCTGTAGTTTTGATATGGCAGAGATATGCCCGGATTGCCTTTGCCCAAGTAAGACAAACAATAGCAACAGTAAACGTCCAGTTTCAGGAAGGCATCTCCGGTGTGCGAGTAACACAGAGTCTGTCAAGAGAAGAAATAAACCTGGAGCACTTCAAGGAATTGAATAAACAGAATCTTGATGTGAATATTAAAGCCACAAGACTGATGGCGGCTATGATGCCTACAACTGACATCTTGAATGCCACTGCAATGAGCCTTGTGGTTATCTTTGGCGGCTATCAGGTGTTAAATGGCAGTATGGGTGTTGGAGTACTCCTAGGATTTATTTTCTATATCCAGCGCTTTTTTCATCCCATTATGGAACTCACAATGGATTATGCGGAACTCCAGAGGGCAATGGCATCTGGAGCGCGTATATTCGAACTGCTGGATAAAGAACCTGTAATAAAAGATACTAAAGATGCCCGGGAACTCCCTCCCATAAAAGGTGAGATAGAATTTGATCATGTTAGATTCAGCTACAATCCTGAAGTCGAAGTGCTCCATGATATAGATTTTGTTATAAGCCCTGGTGAGACCGTAGCGGTAGTCGGACAGACAGGTGCCGGGAAAAGCAGCATGGCCAATCTGCTTGCACGCTTTTACGATGTGACAAAGGGTGCTGTAACAGTGGATGGACACGATGTTCGTTCAATCACACAGGATTCCCTCCGCCGTCAGATAGGCATAGTGCCTCAGGACCCGATCCTGTTTTCAGGGACCATTGAAGAGAATATCCGTTTTGGAAGGCCTGACGCCAGTCTGCAGGATATCATAACCGCCTCGAGGATGGCGGGCGCGCACAGCTTTATTACACATCTCAAGGATGAGTACGTCACATCCGTGGGAGAAAGGGGCGGCAACCTGAGTGCCGGGCAACGTCAGCTTATCTGCCTTGCCCGGGCAATTCTCCTAGATCCAGCTATACTTATACTTGATGAGGCAACCTCAAATGTGGACAGCAACACGGAACGCCTTATGCAGAAATCTCTGTTTACTCTCGTAGAAAAACGCACCTGTTTCATAATCGCTCACCGTTTATCCACTATAACAAATGCCGACAGGATCATAGTTCTGGAACAAGGAAATATTGCAGAGATGGGATCCCATCAGGAGCTTCTGGATCGGAAAGGGATTTATCACAGTATGTTTACGTCATCAACCTCACAAGATTTAATGAATTCAAGGGTTGTATAATACAGGCTGAAGTTTTTTATACAGCTTTGATTCCTTGCTATTTTGTATGGATAGATTCATCCCATTGAAAAAACAGATCTGTTACAGCTTAGCTTATTAAAGTTGTGATTGAAAACCATCTCCAGATATGGTCATATAAACATCTAAGTGGCCAGGACAGCATTAGTATTATTTCACGGCAAGGGGGGGATGAGATGTGACAGGGTTATAAATTTAATGAGTTATGGAATATAGAATTAAGAGGAGCTCAAGGATGAAAAAAATATTTTTTATTGGTCTCGCTATTTTTGTTTTAATCGTTGTATCTGCTTTATCTGCACAGCCTCCTGCGGGAAAGGCAGGGAAGGCCAAGGGGCAGAAGCGCGGCCCTGTTACATCACTCGTAAAATATGATACTAACAGGGATGGAAAGGTGTCCAGGCAGGAGCAGATGTCTCATTTTGACCTTCTGGATGGCGACGGTGACGGAATCCTGAGGACAGGCGAGATGCCTCTGCCTCACGGAAAAGACGGAACAGATCCAGGGGATCTGCACGGCATAAGTGTCGGTTTTATAAACTCTTATGACAAGGACAATGATAGGCTGGTGACAAAAAAAGAGTTCATTAAACATTTTGATAACCTGGACGCTAATGGCGATGGATTTCTGGTAGAATCAGAGATGACTTATCATGATTAGGAGATATTGTGGCGTACTCCAAATAAAGCCTGTTTGACAGTAAAGGTCTCCACGCTCCCGAAGAGAGGGTGCCCTGATCCATGATTTACATCCCCGCCATATCGGCAATCTACCCGCGGGTCAAAATTCAGGGATTAACTGTCTGGGAGGGAGTGATTTCTTTCTGAAATTATTAATCTCAGACGATTATCATGCCAAATTACACTCTCTTTTCTCCAGCATGGTAAATATCTGATTGAAAGCGGAACATAACCAGGGATTTTCAGCCTAAAAACGGAAAAAGGTCATTTTTTTTAAAAAATGACCTTTTCTTCCTTATGCCTATATCTTTACATTATGTCAGTTACCTGGATAATATTTTTATAGAGGTTGTGGCATGGTGCGGCAGATCACTTGGCTACAGATTCTTCCCCGGTAGCCAGTTTAGGGCATTCATCTCCTGTTAATGCGGAATCCAGGTTTTTGTCTAAAAACTTTACCGCGTCTACTGCCTGTATTATCATCTCTAATCTGGTGATGACCCCATCCTCATCAGTGTCCAGCCTATCTGCATGGACAAGAATCCATCCAGGTTGAAGCCCCAGGGGATTAGCATATGCACGTTTCTCCGCAGCGGTTTCCCCGGCATGCAATTCATCTTGTGTGAGTTTCCCGTCTTCATTCTTATCTAATACTATTATTGCATCACGTCCATGCGCCAATAATTCGTCAATAGTAATTACCTTATCATTGTCTACATCCACATCATTCGCATGGTTAAGGACCCACCCCGTCATCACCCCGGCACTGGCCATTCCTATATTGATAACAAACATAAATGCAATGACACCAAACAAAGAAACTATATTTTTTTTCATTCCCCTCCTCCTTAAATATCTTGAATATAATGAAATCTAGATTTCATTGTGTTTTATAATCCATCTGTTCCATTACCAAAAAAATTTGATATCTTACTATTCTGCCTTTCTCTCTTGGTTGTGTAAAAATAAAAGCAAACAGCATGGCAATCATACGAACTTTTAACCCATTACCATAAAAATATCCAATATCCCAGTAATATTTATTGTTCTCTGGTAAACCATTATGAGGTTCTAAGATTAATCATACTGTGAATTCAACACTGAAACTCCAGGCAAGAGACACTCCTGCAAATTGATAAATATCTCGCATACTATAGTCTCCATTAAGATATTGTAAAAAACTATCAGCTTGATATATATCTATTATTTATGTAATTATTTATCCACGTAACAGTACTTTAACTGACATGCAACATTATACACTTTACAAGAATTCGAGGTACACCAAGTCCTTTCAGGATTAATATTTCATATGAAAATAGCTATCTGTCAGACAAATCCGATTATCGGAGATTTCAAACATAACAAGTCCTTGATTCTAGAGGCTGTTGGACAGGCCAAGACATCAGGTTGCTCCTTAGTGGTCTTTCCTGAGCTGTCAATCCCAGGATACCCCCCAAAAGACCTTTTGGGAAAACCTGCTTTTGTTAAGGACAACATTGACTGTCTCAATGAACTAGCATCACAAGCAACAGGTATCACCCTCGTTTGCGGATTTGTTGATGTAGACCATGCCTCCAAAACAAAAAGCCTTTTTAATAGTGCGGCACTGATAAGAGATGGAAGGGTTATAGACAGGGGAGGGAAAAGGCTGCTACCAAGCTACGACGTCTTTGATGAAACACGATATTTTAAACCAGCCCCAAAAAGTCTCATCTTTGAGCTGGAGGGGAAAAGCTTCGGGGTTACTATCTGTGAAGACATCTGGAACATAGGTAGTTTTGAGGGGCTGCCAAGATATGAGACAGATCCGGTAGCTGAACTCATAAAAAAGGGAGTTGATATCCTTTTAAATATATCTGCATCCCCCTACACACTGAATAAACCTGACCTGCGCACAAAAATCCTTAAGAGCATCTCGAAAAATCATATGATCCCTGCAGTTTACTGCAATCAGGTCGGAGGAAATGATGACCTGCTTTTTGACGGTGGAAGCATGGTAACTGACAGGCTGGGACGTGTGATCATCCATTGTAGAGAATTTAAATCTGATATGGTAATTTGGGATACTGAAAAGGAGTATAGTGAGATAAAAAAGCCATTTGACTCAGAAGAGGAGACTGTACTCCAGGGACTGATAATGGGGACCAGGGACTATGCATCAAAATGCGGTTTTAAAAAAGTCCTTATTGGCCTTAGTGGGGGTATTGACTCCTCCCTGGTTGCAGTAATCGCCCAGAAGGCACTTGGACCGAAAAATGTCACTGGAGTAAGCATGCCCTCCTCATACACCTCGGCCATGAGCAGGAAAGATGCCAGGAAGCTCTCTGAAAACCTGGGGATACATTTCAAAGAAATCCCGATAAGCACTATCTTTGACAGCTACAAAACAACACTAGCACCAATTTTTCAGGATCTTGAAGAAAATGAGACAGAGGAGAACATACAGGCGCGAATCCGAGGTAATCTGCTGATGGCCCTTTCTAACAAATTTAACGCGCTTCTTCTTACTACAGGCAACAAATCTGAAACTGCTGTAGGGTACTGTACTCTTTACGGTGATATGAGCGGAGGCTTGGCAGTAATATCAGACATCCCCAAAACCATGTGTTATCGTATAGCAAGGCATATCAATAGAAACGAAGAAACAATTCCGGACAGAATCATAACCAGACCGCCATCTGCTGAGCTGAGACCGGATCAGACCGATCAGGATACACTGCCCCCTTATGAAGTACTTGACTCAATCATAGAGGCGGCCGTGGAAAAAAACCTCTCTTATGAAGAGATAACAGCTATGGGTTATGAACCAGATGTGGTAAAAGATGTTCTCAGACGGATCATGATTAATGAGTATAAACGGCTTCAGGCCCCACCCGGCCTGAAGGTCACATCAAAAGCCTTTGGATATGGTAGAAGATTACCTATAGCCAAAGGCGGCAAGCCTTATTAGATTGGGCTGGGCACCAAAATCCCAACATTAAAGTAAGGCCGAATAATTCTTTAAACAGACACTAATGAAACGGATATAAGTTACAACACGAAGGAGGGCAATATATAATGCGTTCAGATCTTATGAAAAAAGGAATAGAAAGGGCTCCTCACAGATCTCTGTGCAAGGCAATGGGCCTTACTGATGATGAGCTGAAAAGACCCATAATCGGCATAGCCAACTCAGCCAATGAAGTAATACCAGGCCACCAGCACCTGCATGATATAGCTTCTGCAGTAAAGATGGGAGTGGCAATGGCAGGGGGCACACCATTGGAGTTTTCCACAATAGGTGTCTGTGATGGCATTGCCATGGGACATGAGGGGATGAAGTACTCTCTTATCTCAAGGGAGCTTATAGCAGATTCTGTGGAGATTATGGCAACCGCTTTCCCATTTGATGCTCTTGTCCTGATCTGCAATTGTGACAAGATAGTACCTGGCATGCTCATGGCCATGCTTCGCCTTAATATTCCGGCTATTATATTAAGTGGGGGGCCCATGCTTACGGGCCACCATGAAGACAGATCTGTTGACCTTATCAGTGTATTTGAAGGGGTCGGTGCTAAAAATTCAGGAAAGATTACAGACCAGGAATTTGCTGAACTGGAAGACAATGCATGCCCTGGAGTTGGATCCTGCTCAGGAATGTTTACCGCAAATTCCATGAACTGCCTGAGTGAGGCCCTGGGATTGGCCCTCCCTGGAAATGGTACTATACCTGCCGTCACGGCAGCACGTAGGAGGCTGGCCAAAGAGGCGGGTAAAAAAATTATGGAACTTTTTGAAAAAGATATCAAACCAAGGGATATAGCAACCCCCAAGTCCTTTGAAAACGCTATGTATGTGGAAATGGCTCTTGGCAGCTCAACCAATACTGTACTTCATCTGCCTGCAATCGCCCATGAAGCAGACCTGACCCTTGAGCTGAAAAAATTCAATGAGATAAGCGCAAAAACCCCTAATTTATGCAGGATATCCCCTGCGGGTCCGGCCCATATGGAAGACCTGAACAGGGCCGGAGGTATCCCCGCGGTCATGGGAGAGCTGAACAAAAAAGAACTACTGGATCTCACTCAAATGACAGTGACGGGAAAATCCGTCAAAGAAAATATCGGGTCTGCCCATTCCCTGAATGAGGAGGTTATCAGATCTATTGATTTACCCTACTCTGCGGATGGAGGTCTAGCCATCCTCTTTGGCAACCTCGCACCGGACGGAGCAGTGGTCAAAAAATCCGCAGTTGATTCTAAAATGCTTCAGCATTCCGGTCCCGCCAGAATATTTGAGAGCGAAGAGGATGCTATGGAGGCGATACTTGCCGATAAAATAAAAAAAGGAGATGTGATTGTAGTTGGCTACGAAGGGCCAAAAGGCGGGCCAGGAATGAGAGAGATGCTGTCACCCACATCTGCCCTGGCTGGTGCGGGTCTTGACAAGGATGTTGCCCTGATAACAGATGGGAGGTTCTCAGGGGGAACTCGCGGAGCAGCAATCGGTCATATCTCACCCGAAGCAAAGATGGGAGGGCCTATCGCTGTTGTTCAGGAAGGCGACACCATAGATATAGATATCTCCGGGCGTTCGCTTAATGTAAAACTCAGCCAGAAGGAGATTGAGCAGAGACTCACCCAATGGACTGAACCGGACTATAAGGTAAAAAAGGGATGCCTGTATCGATATGCCAGACAGGTCACATCCGCCAATACAGGTGCAATTTTTAAGGATTGACAACCCGGGTCCACATGGAGAAATAGCTTATGAAAAACATGCTTGTCACAGGAGGGTGCGGCTTTATTGGAAGCAATTTTATAAGATATCTCCTACGGGAATCAAATTTTTCCGGCAATATTATTAATGTGGACAAACTGACATATGCCGGAAATCCTGAAAACCTTTCAGACCTGGAAAATGAATTCCAGGATCGCTACACCTTTCTCAAGGCAGACTTATGCGATCCAGATAAAATTGCCCAAATATTTGATAGATACTCGATTGACACAATCTGTCATTTTGCCGCGGAATCCCACGTAGACAGATCCATTGTGGAACCTGACGCATTCATACAGAGCAATATCATAGGAACATTTAACCTGCTTGAATGCTGCAGAAAAAATCGGGACCAGATAGAACTCTTTCACCATGTCAGTACAGATGAGGTATTTGGCAGTCTGGGTAAAGACGGCCTATTTACTGAGACCACACCATACAGCCCTAACAACCCCTACTCCGCCTCAAAAGCCGCTTCCGACCACATGGTAAGGGCATATCACAAGACATACGGACTTCCTGTGACTATCTCAAACTGCTCCAATAACTATGGCCCTTATCAGTTTCCTGAAAAGCTGCTCCCACTCATGATACTTAACGGCCTTGAAGAAAAGGCCCTGCCTGTATACGGGGATGGTAAAAATGTCAGGGATTGGCTCTATGTCAGAGATCACTGCAGTGCTGTATGGCTGATAATGAGGAAAGGCAAAAGGGGTGATACTTATAATATCGGCGGTAACAATGAGATAGAAAACATAAAAATTGTAGAAATGATCTGCGATATTCTTGATGAGATCCGAAAACTTGAAGGCATCAAATCAAGAAAGGAGCTGATTGCCTTTGTAAAAGACAGGCCAGGTCATGACAAGAGGTATGCTATAGACTTCAGCAAGCTCAGACATGAGCTGGATTGGATGCCTGAAGAATCCTTTGCCTCAGGCCTGCGTAGGACAATTGAGTGGTATTTGGACAATACAAGCTGGGTGAATCGTGTAAAAAGTGGCGAGTATCAATCCTGGGTGGAGAGTCATTACAGATAAGCTTCAACAGGTCTCATTAAATATTGTCAGAGCAAAATCACCCAGCAATAAAATTTCCAAAAAACACTATATTATCAACTATCACCAAATTATTATTAAAATATTGGAATCAACAAAGGAGCCAGCTGATGAAAGGAATAATACTTGCCGGAGGATCAGGAACAAGACTCCACCCCATAACCCGTGTCATAAGCAAACAGCTCCTCCCTCTCTATGACAAGCCCATGATATATTACCCTCTGTCAGTACTGATGCTGGCAAGAATCCGGGAGATACTTATAATTTCCACCCCGGAGGATCTGCCCAGATTCAGAGAGCTGCTTGGAGACGGCTCACAGCTGGGGCTCTCATTCTCCTACGCAAAACAGCCCAGGCCTGAGGGGCTGGCCCAGGCCTTTATAATAGGTAAAAATTTCATTGGCAATGATCCTGTCTGTCTCATACTTGGCGATAACATATTTTACGGAAACAGCCTCTCCTGGAGCCTCAAAAAATCTGCACAGTTGGAAAAAGGAGGGCAGATCTTTGGATATCTGGTCCGGGATCCGGAACGATATGGTGTTGTGGAATTTGACCCGGACGGCAGGGTCATTGGGATAGAAGAAAAGCCTGAAAAACCCAGATCCAAATATGCAGTGCCAGGCCTGTATATATATGACAATGATGTGGTCAGCATTGCTGAAAACATCAAACCATCCATCCGGGGAGAACTTGAAATCACTGACATTAATCTTGAATACCTAAAAAGAGGAGACCTCAGAGTGGAGCTGCTGGGAAGGGGAATTGCCTGGCTCGACACAGGGACGCATGAATCACTTCAGCAGGCAGCCAGCTATGTCCAGACAATACAGGAGAGGCAGGGTCTCAAAATAGCCTGTATTGAGGAAATAGCCTTCAGGGCAGGGTATATTGATCAAAATCAACTTGAAAAACTTGCCATGGACCTTAATAAAAACGCCTATGGGGAATACTTGATGGAAATTTATAAAGAGGCGACAGGGGAAAAATGAGACTAAAATTCATTACCACATCTCTTCCGGATATTATCCTGATCGAACCTGCTGTCTTCACAGACCACAGGGGATTCTTCATGGAAACCTTCCATCATAATAAATACACAGAGGCGGGAATAATCTTTAACTTTGTCCAGGACAACCGTTCCCATTCAATTCAAGGGGCCCTTCGAGGGCTTCATTATCAGCTCAAACACAGTCAGGCCAAACTGATCTATGTGATCTCCGGAGAAATATTTGATGTTGCAGTAGATATACGATTAGGCTCACCCACTTTTGGACAGTGGGCTGGTGCTGTATTATCAGAAAAAAATAATCATCAGATCTATATACCAAAAGGCTTTGCCCATGGGTTTTGCGTACTCAGCGAATCGGCAGACATCATATACAAATGTTCCGAGCTGTATACCCCCGGCGATGAATATGGAATACTCTGGTCAGACCCTGACATCAATATTAAGTGGCCCGCAACAGATCCCATCCTTTCAGACAAGGATAAACAGAATCCTTGCCTGAAAGATGTTAATAAAGAATTCCTCCCGATTTACACCCTATAAAAGGCGTAGCAGCAAAGGTGCGGCCCTTAAATCCTGGTTGTTCAGTAAAACCGTTAGGACCTAAATCAGGATGCCGTCCTCCCATCCGAGTTTAACTACTTCGATCCTGTTAGGATCACTCACACCCAGGTTATACTCTGTATCAGCAACCTGAATATGCTTGGGAGAAGGAGCAATAGGTTTTTCTTCCCCGAAAAACTCCAGACGCTTTGCCTGCATAATCCTGAGGGCTGTTGCATCTGCGGCCACAGGGTCTTCGCTTATCAAAAGCCCCTTATAATCCCAGATATATTCGTCGCTGTATCCACGAGGACCAATGCCGTGAAATGGGGGATTCAGCATAATAAGTACATTAAGCCTTGTCTTGTTCTTCAAGTCGTATTTATGCCATATCTCTCCGAGTTTGGCGCATGAATCATCATGATACGACCTGCGGTTGTCATCGAACATAATATAATTTTTTATACAACTGCCTATGCCCGCATAAAAATGGATTTTTACAGGACGCGTATTAATCAATGCTGTGGCATTCTGAAATATTGGATTGCTCCTTACGCCCTTGTCATCAATGCTGAGATTCGTCTCAGGTACACCTGCATCCATTACTCTTTGTTTTATGGCCTGTTCTACCTCGGGTGTGGTTGAAAGAAATTTCCAGTAATTACTCTTTATGCCCACAACATCGTTCGGTTTGATGATCCTCTTCCAGGCCTTTACAGGATCAGACTCTCCATAGAGTGCGTTTATCCCATCATCAAGCATCTTCTGGATGACTTCGGGGTCAGATTTTTTTGGGCCTGAAAGGGCTTTTTCATCCCTGACCAGGACGACCTTTGAGGTTTTCACAGCACCCTCAGCCGTTGGAACATTCATTCCATAAGCAACAGCACCTGCCATAGGTGTCATTGCTGCCACGCGAAGAAAATCACGACGGGTAAAACTCTTTTTTTCCATATCCTTCTCCTAATTCACAATAAATAGTCATTTACCACTGACTGACAGGATTACCCTGTCCAGCGTATCGGATGCAAAAGATGCGGAAGCGCAATCAAATATCGCTGCCACATAATTCTGTGAGGATCTCACCGCTGTCCATTTAAAATTCTCTGTCTGAACGACTCCTGATTCTGCCTCATCTGGCATATACGCGGCTGTGAAACTCAAAAGGGCCTTGGATGCCTTTTCAGAACCGGTGTAACGGATCACAAGGACGTGGTATTTCATGTCCCTTTCACCATATCTGCCCAAGGTGACCTCTGTCTCCTGATCGAGTAGAAGTATATTAGTATCAGCAATATAATAATGAAAATTCAGCACAAAATGGTCATGAAAATAATGAATTCCCTTATCATTAAGCCCCTCAACAGGCAGTGTAAAAATCAGGTCAGGGCTTTCGCCTGTCTCCCTGATTCTCGCTGCTATCTCATTGCCCATTTCAAGAACGGCAGCCTTTGACTCTTCAGTCTCCTGGACTGCAAAAAGAGAGACAAAATAACGACTCTTCCAAAAAGAAAGAAGTCCTCCCTTATAATTCGCCCCCTGTCCGGTTTTTATATCCTCTCCGTCAAGATCATGAGTAAACACGCCAAAGGCATCCTTTGAAGACCCCATATCAAACAGATCAACAATAATATCTGGAGCCCCTTCTCGTGAATAGACCTGTCCAAGCACCTGTTTCATATTATAGGCGCGGTAGACCTCTCCCGCACCATCAATATAATCAAACACCGTATTATGATCGTAGATTTCTCCTTCAGTTTCGATTCTCCAGTCTTGGACTTCCACAGGCAGCAGTCCTCTAAGCTCGGATCCTGCTATAACCGGATTGCTGTTCATCCCTATCACCCACCCAAATAAAAAGAAAAAATTTGCCGATATGCAGTTTCTGTAATTCATAGGTCAAAATCCTAACAGATACAATAATTGATGTCTATATGAAAACCCAAAACAAAGGACAGCATTACAATGCTTCAAGTGAAAACAAAGGAATATTGTGTTCGCCGGACAGGAGTCATAAGATTCTGCTCCAGGGGAAAAGGAAGCCTGGTACTCCGGAATTCAAGGAGGTGTTAAAGATGATCAAGTAATAGGCATCACAAACAGTTTATTGCATACTGCTTCGTTCTGGACGTAATAGCAAAAGTCAGCATTTAAAATACAGTTTTTCGCTTTGTTGGCGCGGGGAAGCATAAACATCTGAGTAAAAAAATCTACACAAAATATTTGGATATTAACAAAAAAGGCAGGGCCAGTACGGCCCTGCCTTTTTTAAAAAAAACATATGATTCAGATCAATATTTCAAACATGAATATCAATCATATTCCTGCTCATTTTTTCCCTCCTTTTTTCCCTCCTTTTTTCCCTTCATCTCCTTTTCCTTTTTCACGTTGTCTCCGTTGAGGCGCCCTGATTTTTCCTTGGGCTGCCAACTCTGTAATCGTGCCCTGCGGCTTTAAATCCCTGCCTTTAAGCGCCGGATGGTCAGGCGAGTATCGATATGACCTGGAGATATTGTGTAGGTTGAAATCTTCCGGTCCTATCCTTTTCTTAATACCGGTTCTGGTAATGGGATAAACATACTCCCATGCGACTTCGCCTTCACGGGTTATTTCAATAACGTGACCCTCTGAACTCGCAGAGATCAGGGTGTTCCCATTGGGAAGACGTATACAGCCTGAGCCGTGGTTGCTAAAAAAGCCAGAGGTGCCTGCGGGCCTCCAACGCCACACGATCTGTTTGGAAATATCTCTGTCAAATTGATGAGTAAGTTTAAAATCCGCCCTTGGCCTGTTATATCCCGCATCAGGAGGATTTACGTAATGGCCTGTATTTTTCCCGTTTGAGTCAAGATACGGATTTACTTCTATTATTTGAGACTGTACGGATGACTGGTAAACCTGATCATTGTTATTGAATATCGTGAAATTTCCAGCTCCCGGATACCCTGGCAGAATCCATTGAACATCATGAGTTGCCCCATTTTGCCTGGTTCCGGTTGAGACTTCCAGCCAATTTTTTTGACTAATGGACGGTTTTTCTCCCTGACCATACTTAGCAGGATCACCAAATCTATATATAAAGTCACCGGCGTCACTGGCAGCCAGTGCAATGCTCTTTTCAGGATCACCCGG
>JAFDJA010000086.1 GCA_019307745.1 Deltaproteobacteria bacterium
TGTGCTTTAATAAAACTGTAGACTACGAGCAGGGAGACCTTCACTACGTGCTCCCTACAACAAAAATCTATCATCGGGATTCTAACTCTTCAAATGGTCCAGTCAATGGGGGCAGGCCATTTGTCGATTGAAATCGAGAATAGGAGTGAATTAATGAAAGCAAAAGCGACTTTTGATAATGAGAAGTATATCAAAGAACAGACTTCTGAAATTTTGGAAAGGGCGACAAAGTTTAACAATAAACTATATCTTGAGTTTGGAGGGAAACTTCTATACGATTTTCATGCTTCCAGGGTCTTGCCTGGCTATGACCCTAATATCAAAATGAGGCTTCTCCAGACCTTAAAAGAGAAGGCGGATATCTTGCTCTGTATCTATGCGGGAGATATTGAAAAGAAAAAGATGAGGGCAGATTTTGGAATTACCTATGATTCCGACGCACTCAAACTGATAGACGATTTAAGGTGTTGGGGCATCAATGTTTTAGGCGTAATTATTACCCGTTTTGAGGATCAGCCATCGGCAATACAGTTTAAAAACAAATTGGAAAGAAGGGAAATAAGGGTCTATACTCATCAATATACAAAAGGATATCCCACAGATATAGATCTGATCGTCAGTGATGAGGGTTACGGGGCAAATGAATATATAGAAACCGATAAACCTCTGGTTATCGTCACAGGCCCCGGCCCGGGAAGCGGGAAGCTGGCAACCTGCCTTTCCCAGGTTTATCATGAATATAAAAGGGGTATTTACGCAGGCTATGCCAAATTTGAAACATTTCCCATCTGGAATCTGCCGCTCAACCACCCCGTTAATGTAGCCTATGAAGCCGCCACAGCGGATATCAGAGATTTCAACATGATAGATCCTTTTCATCTGGAAGCTTATAATATAAACACGGTCAACTATAACCGCGATGTGGAGGTATTCCCTGTTCTTAAAAGAATTTTGAAAAAGATTATGGATGGCGATTCAGTTTATAAATCACCTACGGATATGGGCGTCAACAGGGTAGGCTTTGCCATAACCGATGATGAAAGCACAAAAGAAGCGGCAAAACAGGAATTGATCAGGCGTTATTTCCGATATCGATGCGAATATGCGATGGGCCTAACGGATAAGGGAACGGTCCAAAGAGCGGAACTTTTGGTCAAGGATTTTAATCTTGATATTGAATACCGGAGTGTTGTCGGACCCGCGCGCGAGGCAGCCGTAAAAGCGATGGAGAATGATAAAGGGAATGAAGGCATTTACTGTGGCGCGGCGATCTCTCTTGAAGACGGCTTGATAATAACCGGCAATAACTCGCCTCAACTTCACGCGGCTTCGAGCTTGATCTTACATGCGATTAAGCACTTGGCGGGAATCCCGGAGAAGATTAAATTGCTGCCCCCAAATATTATCGAGTCGGTCAGAAATCTTAAAACAGAGGTCTTGAACGAAAAGAACCTTAGCCTGGATCTGGTGGAGACACTTATAGCCCTCAGCATAAGTGCAACTTCAAATTCTGCCGCCCAATTAGCCATGGAAACATTAGATAAGCTCAAAGGCTGTGAAGCCCATACGACCCACATTCCCACACCGGGTGATGAGGCAGGCCTGAGGCGACTTGGAGTAAATCTCACAAGTGACCCTAATTTTGCTACTAATGATCTTTTTATTACCTAAATGGGCAGAAATTCTAGCTGTATTAGAAAGTATTAGCCGGGTTTCTAGATCTCACAATTATTACACTTTGGATAACATCACGGGTGATAAGGACAGTCAAGGTGGTTATTATATCTTTGGGACAGATGAATATGGCGATCAAGTGAGTGCTTGTTATTGGCCAGATGATGGTGATTGGACACTATTAGATACAGGTTCAATTATAGATCAATTTTATTGGTTTTACACTGACGGGACCACAGTCCTTAATAATAGTTGTTACTTTCAAATAGACAATTCAACGGGTGAGTGGTCCTATTGTTATATTTTAAATGGAGTTAAAACTCAGTCTATTGCGTCAAATCAACTTAAAGAAAGTGTAGCGGAAGTAAATGAAAATAAGGAAATGAGAGCGGTCCAAGCTGAACAAATGAGAGTAGTCGAAGGTGAGCAAGAGAATATCGATGATTCAGTAAAACAGAGATACATGGAAATAAAGAAGGCAATAGTTGATTTATAACCCATTATTTTCTACGATAAGAAGTATATATTTTGTATCTGTTTTTTTGTACAAAAGTAAAATCTGCCATCAGGCTAGTTAAGAAACTTTTCATAATCAACAATAGTTATGCCTTTTGGGGTCGTACCATGCTAACCGATTGAATTTATAATATTTTTTGTATATTTTAGTGTCTAAAATGACAAATAAAAACAGTTAACCAACGACTGACAACCGGCTTCTTAAAATCCTCCCCTAACACACCTTACTTCCAGCTTCTCTGTCCTTTCTGAATAAGTGGCAGAGCTCGAAACATAATTTATATACCATACAACCCTACCCCTCTGAGTTGTAGAGGACGTCCAGTGCCATGTTGTCTTAAGGCCCGGAAAATACTGAAGGTCCACACTTGGACTGTACAGGGTATAATCACACATTGATCTGGACTCTTTAACATTGGGAAGCCTCCAATCATCTTTACCTCCCAGGGAAAGATTCTCACAGTAACGCAATGCATCTTCCCAAGCCATTTCCCCGGCTTCCGCCTTCTGCCAAACAAGCCCGTTTGAATTATCCCTTACTGTATTGTCCTTATTATCAGAAAAATGCTCTTTTACTTTTTTTGCCTCAAAAGTATCCCTGACACATCTTGTGTTAAATATCCTCCTTCTTTCAGCGCTGACACTGGAAGGTTCATTTTTGGGATACGCGCCTATTCCTCCACCTCTATTTATTCCCCATACACGGTTATCATCACCTGCAAGAGTAGTTGAAGAATAATGAGTGTTTGCTTCCTTCTCATTTAAAAAATATTTTGAGTTGATCGGCGGACGGTCAAGGTTAATAAGGTTGTAAAGTTCATCTATATCAGGCAGGCGCCAGTTTTCATAACCCGCGAGATTAAGTGTTTTGCAATATTCT
This sequence comes from Deltaproteobacteria bacterium, assembly GCA_019307745.1. Classification (GTDB taxonomy): domain Bacteria; phylum Desulfobacterota; class DSM-4660; order Desulfatiglandales; family HGW-15; genus JAFDJA01. The sequence continues at coordinate 3,071 of JAFDJA010000086.1, forward strand.
ACAGCCTGGTCAAAAGAATTGTCTCCTTTACTGATCTTTTGCCACATAATGCCTGTGATATTATCTGTTATTGTGTTATCTCCATTGTCAGTAAAGGAAGGAGTATTGATTGAATAAGCAGTATCACTTCCAAACACATCAGTACTTTTAACCTGCTGACCTGTATCAGGGAGCTTTCTTACAGACCATGCGCGTGTATCATGCTCAGGACTTATAACCTGAGGAACAGGCGGACCTGTTGGCTTTACAAGATTATGAGGCCGGCCGCCGGCAAAAAGATCGGCAGACAATAATGTACATATGATCATAGATAAAAAAACTGTAAGGATACTTTTCATCATTGTTCATCTCCCGTTCAAAATTTATTTACAATCACTGCTTGTCAAATCAAGACCGAGCTTATCCCTTGGATTAACTAGTGCCCATCCGTAAGTGAATTGAATCCACCTATATAAAACATAAAAATCAGCCCTAAAAAACATAAGTCATCATTTTAATGCTGATTTAAACATTAAAGTATTCAAAAAACAATAAAAAATCAGATGGGGATTGGGTGTAAAAACCTTAATTTTGACAAATGGCCAATATCCCTGTTGAATTAGAATTGTAGAGGCTTATCTTTGGCTGGATTTATCATGACTTACAGCACTGTAATCATGGCAATTGTCCTTCTTTGCCCTTTATTACTGCTCTTTTCCTATCGTTTCCTATATTTACCTTCTGTAGGGGGTATCCCTCCGGTTTGCTTTCATGAAAATCATCACGTATTATTACCAACATGACAGGAGAAGTGCGCGTACGCGATTTTGATTTCCGGCTGAAATGGTCTTTAAAACAGGGAGTTTGTACGCTCCAAAGCTCAAATTTTATTATATTTTTAATACCCCATCCGCTTGCGGCGGGGTAATTGATTAGAGATTTGGGGCTTTTTATATACAGGGGCAGGACATCAAGTCATGCGGTTCAGACACCTCTAAAAGGGGTGATTTTGGGCGTGATTTATTTTTTTGGTTTTTGGGATTCGTTAGATTCCAGGATTCAAGCGAGAGGATATATGTCCACTTAAACATCTGATAATGGATTTTTTTACGATAGGATTTTAATGGGGGGGGGGGTAGCTGTACCAGTTGTGTACCATTCGCGAATAAAAAGATCTTTCTCTGCGTCCTCTGTGGTTTTGCGAGAGATATCTGAAAAGAACCTTGAATTTCTATTCATATTCAACTCTTTGGGAAAAGAATCAAATATAATAACCAAAAAAATAATAGACGATGCCTTAAAAAGAGGTTATTTTAACCATGCTTGCTCATGAGTGATAAAAAATTTCTACACTTTATGGAATTGTAACGCTCGAGTATCTTTTTAGTTTTACTAAAAGATGAAAGGAGAAATTATGTTTAACAAGCTTGCTGAAGAGAGAAGAAGTATAAGAAATTTTACTGACCAGTTGGTGGAGAGGGAGAAAGTTGATAAAATTATTGAGGCGGCTCTTAGATCACCTTCCGGAAGGGGAGCCAGGCCCTGGCATTTTATTGTAGTGACGGACGAGGTTATGAGGGAGAAGCTTTCCGCGGCCAGACCAGGTGGCGGGGGTTTTGTAAAAAATGCTTCCGTGGCCATAGTTGTCTGCGGAGACCCCTCGGTATCACGTCTGTGGGTAGAGGACTGTACCATTGCTGCGGTCACTATGCAGTATGCGGTAGTTTCTCTGGGACTTGGAAGTCGTTGGTTTAATATCAGGGGAAATAATTGCAAAGATGGACTTACTTCAAGTGACTATATTGCCGAGCTTTTGGATCTGCCAGAAAGCCTGGATGTTCAGTGCATTATTGCGATAGGTTATCCAGGTGAAGAGGTGATACCTTATAAAAAAGAGGAACTGCATTATGACAAGGTTAGCTATAACCGTTATGGTCAAAAAGATGCCTAACCTGTTATAAAAATTGAAAGGCCTCTACAACATGTAATTATAAAAAAAATTGAGTAGTATCAAAGTGTAGATAATGGTAAGCAGTGTTATACTTTTCGACCTAAAAAACTTACACCAATTTGTGTCCATATAATAAATTACATCACGAAAAAATGGAAGCCCTTCTTGTAGAACTTGTCCGTGCAAAACAACAGCTCAAGTTCCTTTAGTGAATTCTGGAAAGACTTTTTATATGGGCAAAACCTCTAATGAGTAATATCCTCTCTAAAAAAGGCAGCAAAGAAACTTTCCTAGCTGCCTTTTCATGAGATGCAAGCAAAAGCTAATTAAAAATTTGACATTTTCCTTATTGAGGGCGCACTAACGGAGTTATAATTCCTCCTTCACCTGTCGGAGTGCTTCCCCCTTTACCTGGCTCTGAAGGGACATCACCTCCAACATTAACATAACCAATGGCATGCCACACAGTAACTTTCTGGTCTTCTCGCAAATTAAGTGCTTTGTGTAATCTCCCGCTATCCCTTGGGCTTCGCATAACCGATCCCAATCCTACAGATGCACAATATATATTTACATTTTGGGCTATTGAGCCCGAATGCATCATTGTATATTCAATCGGGAGTTTTTGGGTAAACTTATTAAGATTTGCTACATAGGCCAGGTGAACAGGAACAGATTTGGCATAAACCTGAGTCACCAGTATCGACTGCAGATTTTCATTTGTAACAAGGTCAAGTCTATGCTCTTGGGGATTATATAAATATGTGCCTTTTTTCAGTATCACATAAATATCAGTTTCCTGGGAGTTTCCTCCTGACGGCGCAGTACGCCCCCCTGTTTCAGGACGATTAATACCAAAGGCTGCCCATAACACTTCAGAAAGTTCCTGATCCGACAAGTCCTTATCATCGAAACTTTTGATAGATCGTTGATTTTTCAAAGCCTGTATAATTGGTTTTTTAAAATCTGGTTCAGGCAATTTAATATCTGATAATGTCATTATTGCTTTCCTCCTTGCTGTAATTTATGGAATATACCACATTGGGATTGTGCTACACTTGCTATCTCCATTTATATACCGGCGTTTTATCAAAAACCTAATACGCTGGCGCAGGCAAATTCGTCAGACTGAGAAAGGAATATATCACTGCTCATTTCATATAACAATAAGTTTTATTAAGATAATAAGTGATAGCTGCCCAGACAGCAAACAGATTTCCTATGTGTCAAAAAGGGGACATCCAAATAATAAAGTACATGCAGCGCAATCAACATGCATCCGTGGTTCAATTTAAAGCCTCGACCGTTTTCTGTCTCAGAGGCAAAAAAAAGATCTTTCTCTGCATCCTCTGTGAGAGATATATGAAAAGGGATTTGTATATATTACACCTACCAGGGAACTCCTTGAGATGGGTGGGATATAGCAACACCAACAGAGGCAAGGGAAATTCTGGGAAAAGACCTACCTATACTTATACGCCATAGTCTGTAATAATCGATTAGGGTCGGACCAGGCAAAATTCAGGTTGTGCCTTTGTTGATTGTTTTCAATTGCCGAAATTGGAACCTGACCCATTTACTCTTTCCTGTAGTGTTTTTTCTACTGCTGGTCTATGAATTTCTTTACAGCTAGACTGCTATCCCCAAGAGATTTATGGCATTTTGCGAAAATATCATTTTCTTTTCATTGTCCGGGATATCCATTCTTTTTATAGAGCTTATGGTTTCTGAGGTAAGTCCGAATGGCGGTCCCAGGGGGGCATCTGTTCCAAAGAGCATCTGGTCGACTCCAAAAAAATTATACCCCCCCATCAGAGCTCCGGTACTCCCATAGGTGGCAGTATCAATATAAAATTTTCGGAAATGCTCAAGGGGTTTTCGAATCAAAGGACCCATTTTCGGTCCAAATGACAGCATCCACTTTATCCTGCCCTCTACCATAGGGATCATATTCCCGGAGTGATGAGTGATGAACTTGATATCAGGGTAATCATAGAATATTCCAGACCTGACAAGGCACCTCATTGCCGAAGCAGTTTCGTAAAGCCAGGCAAACAAAGGTTCATGCAATGTTTTTGTTGAACAGGGGTGTATCCATATAGGACGGTCTAAATCGACCATTTTTTTATAAAGGGGTCTGAATTTTTCTAAGTTAAGGGGTTCTTCATTCACAGTAGTGGATATCTGAATACCGTGTAATCCCAATTGCGTAATTGCCCTATCAGCCTCATCCAATGCTGCATCTATATCACTCAAAGGCAGGCAGGCAGCAGCGCCGATAAACTTATCAGGGTATCTGAGGAGAAGCTCTGCCAATTCATCATTTGCTATCCTGGAAAGCTCAATGGCATCCTTTGCCGTAACAAGAGTCTCCAGACAGGGCTGTGACAGGGTTAAGACCTGCACGACATCAGGGTATCTATCCATAACCTTTAACCTTAGCTCTATATCTGTCACAGCGCGGTTCTCTGTTTCCCTGAAATCAGCAAGCGATTTGGTTTTTTTTCCTAAAGCAGCCAGATATTTCTCTGGCAAAATATGAGAAAAGACATCTATTTTCATAATTTGGATCTCCTTTAAGGGGGTTTTAAGCATTTAGAGTATTAAATCCATAGTACGGTGATCTCATGCAGGTCAGGACCTTAAATCATCTCTCCATAAAGATACTCCTTAAAAATTTAAGGTCTTCAAAAAGGGATGATCCTCATAATCTTTCCTGAAAGTACCTGTGTTGCCGTAGTTGGATACTTGTTGTTGATCTGATTTTGATATTATAAGTAATTGGCAAAATCTTCAAGTCTTATGATTGCATGCATATGGAGCGCAGGACAATGCCGGATTCAGATATGAGCACTAAGGGCCTTTAATTTCTACTCATAATGTTCATTCAAAGACCGTTTCTTATCCTGTTTGTGCAGATGTGATGTATGATATGATTCTTCCAAAAATAGAAAAAGGCGCATACACTATACTGTACACGCCTGTTTTGATTGAAACGGCATAAAGGGGATAAAATTTAATATGTTATATCTATCCTTTTCAGAATGACTGTGAATGTTTTTTCTGGTCTTTCACGCTTCACTGTAAGGGTCACTTCAGTACCAGGTGGCCCCCTTAATCCTTTGGTCAGAATATCATTAAATTCCATACCGCTTGTGGGTTTTCCATTGATCTTGGTTATGATATCACCCTTTTCAATGCCGCTTTTTTGAGCAGGGGCATTTAAAACAACATCCAGCACAACAATGGGGCCTTTTTTATCATTACTTGTGTGATCATAGAGCTGAAGGACAGACATGCCGATTCCACCGGAACTCCCGCCAGCAAAAGCTAAAAACGAGGCGGACAGAAACAGTAACCCTACAATGGTCAGAGCTATCAACAGTTTTGTTTTCATATTTACCTCCTCACAGATTAATGATTTATGCTGCTTCAAAAAACCCATAAAATCCAGCCGGTAAATTTAAAATCTATGTATAATTATAAATCCTACCTGAAATCTTGTCAATCAGAACATGGCAGAGTCAAAAGCCCGGAGGTTTTCAGTATTGATTTTTAAGTTAAGTGGTATATATGGAGGTTTTTTTACAGCTCTTCTGGTGTAAAGCAGACTACATCATCAATCCTTGCTGTATCAGTAAACAGCATCACGAGTCTATCCACACCCAGAGCTATCCCCGCAGCGTCAGGCATATTACCAAGATCCCGGATAAATTTTTCTGGAAGGGGATACAGAGTCTTTCCTGCGCGTTCCCTGTCTTGAATTTCTTTTCTAAATCTTCTGGCCTGTTCATCCGGGTCAGTTAATTCAGAAAAAGCATTTGCAAGCTCTAGTCCGCCGATGTAAAGCTCAAACCTTTCTGCCAGAGTTGGATCATTATGCTTTAAGCGTGAGAGGGCAGCAAGTTGAGCAGGGTAGTCATACAAAAAAATAGGCCCTGTTTCACGAAGTCTCGGTTCTATCTGTTCAACCATTACTTCATCAAAACGGTTTGAATCAAGGGCATCCTGCAGGGAGAGAGTAGAGTATTTTTCAAATGCCCTTTTGACAGATATTCTCTGCCATGGGCCTTTGAGATCGATTTCCATGCCCTGATAATTAATTGTTTCCCCTTTTTCAAGCCTATGCGCAACAGACTGGATCATCTCCTGACATTCATTCATAAGTTTACTGTAGTTGATATCAGCGTGATACCACTCAAGAATAGTGAATTCAGGCAGGTGAAGCTCTCCTCTTTCGTCATTGCGAAAGCATCGGCAGATCTGGAATATCCTGGAATGGCCGGAACAGAGCAGCCTCTTCATGCACAGTTCAGGGGATGTGTGCAGGAACAGGCCATCCACTTTTATTGCATCAATATGCGCTTCAGGGGCAGGAGCTGGAATGAGACAAGGAGTCTCAACCTCCAGGTATTCATGTTCGTAGAAGAAATCCCTGATATACCGGATAATCCTGGAGCGCAGCCTAATATTTGTTTCTCTAGAGGCCAATTATCCCTGCATTGTGAAAGGTCTATTCCTTGACCCGGGTGACGTATTCTCCGGTTCGGGTATCAATGGTTATCTTGATGCCCTCTTCAATAAACGGCGGTACGCGCAGTTCATATCCGGTCTCCACGGTGATGGGCTTACTATCTCCGGTTGCGGAGTCCCCCTTGGCCCAGGGTTCTGCCTTTGTGACTTCAAGGTTTACGAAATTCGGCAGGGTAATTCCTATGGGTGTTATGTCAAAGAGGAGTATATCTACCTCAAGGTTGTCTATAAGGAAATTTTTTGAATCCCCGATCCGATCATCTGTGAGCATAACCTGTTCATAATTCTGTTGATCCATGAAGTAATACTCATTATCCTGATTATAGAGATACTGCATTTTTCGTTCTTCAAGGTTTGCCTTCTCAAATGAGTCTCCTGACCTGTATGTCCTGTCAAGGATGGTCCCGTTTATCATATTTTTAAGTTTGCAGCGGTAAAGGGATTGACCCTTTCCCGGCTTTGAGAACTGGAAATCAACAATAATATACGGTTCATTATCGATTTGAATCTTCAATCCTTTTTTTAAATTACTTGAGTTGTACATTAATTAATACCTTTCTGGTTTAGTTATTGGTAGCTTTCATCAATCAATCCAAGATAAACACTGGCGGATTACCACCTGTAATATTTTATCACCTATCAAATCCGCTGGGCAGATTGAGGATTTGATTTGCATTTCAATCTCTTATGCCGATGGAATATAGAAAAGCAGAGATGGTGTGTCAAGGCGAAAGGTGGAGAGCTACCTGTTAAATGGTCAAGCGCAGGACCCTGTACCCCTTCTGCGCAAGAAAGCCCTCTATCTCCTGGGGCAGACTTAACTGGGTGGCAAGGATGGAATCGCCATCTGCTGTCTGGAAAATGGTCCCAGTGATCATAAGGCTGATGTTTTGGGCCTCGTCCCTGTCAGCAGCAAGAAAGCGGTGTGACTTATAATCATGCTCAACGCCCATAAATCCGAGCAGTTTTGTTGCAATCTCTGATGAATCCTTGTCACCTGAAAGGGGAAGTACCCTGAAATTATGCTCCTCCAAAAGGTCAATAATGTCAGATCCCAGCCCATTAAGGTCTATGATACAATCCCGGCCGTTAATGTTCAGATAATAGTCTGCAACTACTATGAGGTTAAAGTCCTTTTTCTGCTTCTGAAATACGGATATCTCCATCTTTTTGGTAAACGTACGATCCGCCAGTATGATCAGTTCTTCAACCAGTGCGGAGATATTACTGCCAGGCTCCAGGATATCGGCCTCCACAGGAGTCTCCCTATCTTCTATAAAGGGGTACTCAATAACTGTAATGCCTTGTGCATCTAGAAACTCCCTGATATTACCAGAGAGACGCGAGTCAGTTTTTTCCAGTATATTTAAGGCTATAAGGCCTGTATCTTTGCCCGGATCCCCTGCTGATTTCTGGATTATCCGGTCCGCTGTGATCCTTAAGGGAATATTTCCGTTCAAGACAAAGGGTTCTTCATTGCTGTATAGTCTGAAATAGTCGCACATGGGAAGAATCCTGTTCACTGCCGTCCTCAAGTCATTATCCTTTTCCAGGTGAATTATCCGATATTTGGCCCAGGTTTTGGTTATGAGCTCAACCATGTTGACGGGGAGATCATTGTTCAGGTCAATTATGAGCATTTTGCCGTTTTTAAGACTAAGTACAGGATATGACTCGGCCTTCAAATTGATCTGTCCACCTGTCTTAAGAGGGATATAATGTTCTCCTGTCTGGATCCATTCCTCTCCTATCATTGTAAATATATCACCCAATTGGTCTGCCAGCCCGTTTAATCTATCACTACGCGCTGCCTCAACTGATATGACTTCCTGCCCAGTCCCCTCCCGGACAGAGGCGGGCTGGTCCAGGGTTTTTGATATTTTATTGACAATAGGCTTCCTGATCTTTCTAGATGCAAATATAGGGAGTCTCACCTTCTGACCGGGATATACCAGGTTCAGATTATTAATAGACGGGTTCAGCTTTTTAAGAAGGTTCATATATTCGGAATGAAGCTCCTTGTCAGACATCTCAAATTTATTTTTAACTACTTTTATCAGACTGTCTCCGGCCTGGATTGTATAGCCTTCGCTTTCCAGATCCAGCTCTGCGAACTTCTCCGCAGTAACAGGTAAAGGAGCATCTCCTGTCATGACGGCAGGAGTGCGATGGGACGCAACAGGGGTGATGACAAGGGGGATCATGATGGTCTGTCCCGGATGGATAAGATCCAGGTCGGACATGGCAGGGTTAAGCTTTGCGAGCATAGAAAGCACTTCTTTAAGCTTGCTCTTTTCCAGGAGTCCCCTCTCTCTTAAGATTTTCCATAGGTATTCGCCATCCTTAATGGAATAATTTTCTGCAAGGACTTTTTTGTCCTCCACCTCCATAATCTCCTGATTTTTTTCCATTGTAGCGGTCTGGACAAGCGAGATAGAATATGTGTCACTTTCCGCGATCCCTTCAGCCTGTTCCTGTGCTGAACAGGGCAGATATGAAAAAAGCAGAAAAGTCATCAAGGCTGCTAAATGGGTCCAGATTCTTTTTTGTGGAAATATGAAAATTCTCAACTTGTTCTCCTCATCAACCCAAGGGGCGGGTTGGATAAGTTTTGTTTATTAAGGACTATTTACAGATTAATCCTGTTGACCGATATAATAAATAGGCAGATCTCTGGACATGATTTGATCCTTTGGCCAAGGCTTCAGCCCGTTAGATTTCAAATCGGGTATCATAAAAACTGGCATTGGCCGGACATTCATGGTTCTGATAATCTTTTTTATCTTAGATACTTAGCTCATTCAATGTCAATGAATTTTTATTTAAAAGCTTCGATTATACAATATATTGATAGAATCAATATTAGTATATACATTATATGGTGTTTTTTTTCTTTACACAAATTTAAAAAACTGGTACCAATTTCCTTATAATTCCTTATTTTTTATACAAAACATAGTTGGAGGTCCCCCATGAAAATCAAGAAGCTCTCTATACATGGTTTTAAATCCTTTATGGACAGGGTTGAAGTCCCTTTCCCACTGGGATTGAGTGCTGTGGTCGGCCCGAACGGATGCGGAAAGAGCAATATTGTGGACGCAATCCGCTGGGTAATGGGAGAACAGAGCGCTAAACAGCTGAGGGGCAGAAACATGGAGGACATAATCTTTAACGGCGCAGGTGAACACAAACCACTGGGCATGGCAGAAGTGTCTCTCACTTTTGAAAATGGTGATGGCTCTTTCCCTAATGAATTTGTCAATGCCCACGAACTCTGTATAACCAGAAGACTCTTTCGTTCAGGAGAGAGCGAATATCTCATAAACAACGTCGCATGCAGGCTTAAGGATATCCAGGAGATATTCATGGATACCGGTCTGGGGAATAAGGCCTACTCAATAATAGGTCAGGGCAGGATTAGTACCATTGTGGAGCAGAAGCCTGAAGAGACACGTGTGATGCTTGAAGAGGCTGCGGGTATCACAAAATATAAGAGAAAAGAGGCCGAGTCACGCAGAAAGCTGGAACTATCAAGAAAGAATCTCCACAGGGTGGAAGACATCCTCGTAGAGGTCGAAAGTCAGATGAGATCCCTTAAGCGTCAGGCAGGCAAGGCCCGGAGGTTCAAGGAGATAGGCCGGGAGCTTAAAAGGCTGGAGCTACAGTTAAACGCCAATATTTATCATGGTCTGAATGATGAGACCGGCAACAGGTCAAAGATCACAGAGGATCTCCTTGAACAGGAGGCGGTCATAACCGCTGATTTATCAAACATCCACGCCAGGATAGAGGGTATGAACCTGGACCTGGAAGAAAAGGATTCGGGGATATC
>JAFDJA010000188.1 GCA_019307745.1 Deltaproteobacteria bacterium
GAATGCTCATGCCCAGCACATCTTCAATACTGATAAGGCCCAGCGCCTTACCAAATTGATCATTAAATTCCTTTCTGATACTGAGTCCACCAACCAGTAAATTCTCGTATATAAAAGAGGCAAATCTTTTGATACTGTCAATATCCTGACAATGAGTCAAAAATCATGACGTTCCAATTACTCTTTCATTATAAAACAACAAGAAAAACCTTCAAGTCTCTGAACCGCTGACATTCTCCTCCCACCTATAATAGCGCCTGCGGCTGATTTGTGCCCTCATAACAAAATTGCGAGTGATTTGACTACCCGCCCATCCTGTTGAACAATTTGGCATGAAAACTGCTTGATATATAAATCGTACCATAAGTGTTGACATATTTTTATACACTTCATATCAGCTTTTTCCATAATGCGGATTGCAACAGGAGAAAACAATAAATATGGCTGAACTTACTTTAAATGAATTCAGTAATATCAGTAAAGAAATGATGGAGAGCAAACTTATGGAAGAGGCATATAAAATGGATATTTCAGGGGCAATCTCCTCTGAAAAAATCCCGGAGAAATTTGGGGCAACAATGATTCCATCTACACAGGACCAAAAAAAAGGCAAGCCTGTATTATATTACCTGAAGAGACAATTTCGCCTCCTGCGTATTTATATTCCTAGTATTTTTTCTAAATATCCAATATTTTAAAGCATTTAAACAACAGTCAAAATTAAACAGATCATAAATATCCGGTACTGAACAGGGCAGATGATCAATTAATATAAGAAATGTCGGATTCGCTTTCTGAAAAATCTATTGGATGTTTCTGAGCCAGCATAATTGTATACCAATATATTAGATATTAATTTTTTTAATCTTGACATGACCAGTCAAGAAACCTGATTCTTTTTTAGACATTCCCCTGCAAATGCTGAGACAGGGGATAGATAAGGCGGGTTGAAAAGGGCCTTTGGCCCTTGAATTGATAAATTAAAACTTAAAAAAACCTACACAATATTTACAACCATTACCATTATAATATTAGAAATGGGCTAACAGGGTTAATCCATCTCTTGAATCAGTAACCGACCCATATTCACCCTTGTATTCAGCCTGTACAAATGACGCGGAAAAAATAAAAATTAGTGCAACCAAAAATAAACCTTTTTTCATCTTACTTTGCTCCTTTCTTGATATACCTGCTCAGGATTACTCCAAAATAAAAAAATTATGAAAATTAATAAAAGCATGTAAAACAACATACCCCCTGATTATTTACAGAGGTGTAAAAATTATAGCAAAAAAAAACAAGGGAAAAAACAATTATCTTGCTCTCTCATCAAGCCTTCATCCTGAGTACTATATTCAGGCAAACAATATCACCTGAATCTTGCTCCATTTATGACAGAAACTCCGCAATATCTTTCAACTCGGCCTTCAGCTTTCTCAGAGTATCTTCCATTGAAGGGATGCTTGAGGTTTGCTTTTTCAGTTTCTGCCGGGCTCCGTTGATGGTCAATTTCTCATCATAAAGGAGCCTTTTGATCTCAAGTATAATATCAAGATCCTTTCTCTGATAGGTCCTCTGGTTGGAATCCGCTCTCGGAGGTCTGATCTGGGGGAATTCACTTTCCCAGTATCTAAGTACAGATGGTTCAACTCCTATGATCCTGCTTACTTCACCAATTCTGAAATAACGCTTATCATCAGGAATCTTCATATCAACTTACCCCTCCCTTAATGTGCCACCAGTTTTTTCCCTTATCTTATTAATTATGGATTCGTGCAGCTGGTTGACCTCTCTTCCATCAAGGGTGCCCTGTTTTGATCTGTAACAGATCCTGAAACTAAGTGCCTTTTGAGATTTACCTATCTTTTCACCCTCATAAAGGTCAAAAATATTTACAGATTCAACCAGTTTTTTGCCCTCAATCCTCACTATATCCAAGATCGAGCCGCTCTCAACTCCACGGTTGACAACAATAGATATATCCCTCAATACAGCAGGGAAATTGGCAAATGATTCAAATCTCCTTAAGTGCTCAACCTGGACATCTGAGAGCTTCTCTATATCAAGCTCTAATAAAAAGACCGACTCTGTTCTTATATCATAATTTTCCACAACATCAACTGAAACCTCGCCAAGGCTGCCGATCTGAAGATCTGACACGAAAATTCCACATGAGTTATCAGAATAATACGGGTAAAGATCACACCTCTTAAATGATGATACATTATCAAGACCTACAGCCCCCAGCAGCACATCAGCAACTCCCTTTATATCAAAAAAATCAACCTTCCGGCTCTCATTGTGCCATTCTTTACAGCTGTACTGTCCTGTCATAACAGCAGAAAGATAAAGCTTTTCAACAGGGAGGTCCTTCCCTGAATCCTTCATGAATATCTTTCCCCATTCAAAAAACTTTAAATCAGTTTCACCGTGAGAGACATTATGCCTTAAAGTTGTCAGAAGCCCTGGTACCATAGATGTGCGCATAACCGATTGATCTATTGTAAGAGGATTCATCAGTTTTATAAAAGATCTCAATGGGCTATCTTCTTCAGCCTTAAGCAAATCTGCAGAATCAGGAGATATAAAACTGTATGTAATAATCTCACTTAATCCTAGACCCACCATGATATCACTCATCTGATTCTGGAGAGATACTCCTAAAGGATCTACCTCTCCTGTGGATCGAACACAGGATGATGTCACCGGAATGTTGTTATACCCTTCCAGTCTGGCTATATCTTCCACCAGATCAGCCTCTCTGGATATATCAACACGAAATGCGGGTGGAATTGCCTGAATTATGTCTTCACCGGAATCGGTTACCATCACCTCAAGAGATTTCATATATCCGATCATTGTCTCTTTCAAAATAGAAGTCCCTAAAATTTTATTTGTCCGGGAGACCCTTAAGTTAATAACCGGAGGCTTATAGAAAACGGGATACTCGTCTATAAAACCTTTTGCAATCGTTCCGCCGGCAAGTTCAGAAATTAGAGTCAGGGCTCTCTTTGAGGCATTCACAACGCTTTCAATATCTATACCCCTTTCAAAACGATATGACGATTCAGTAGAAATGCCCAGTTTTTTTGATCCTCTTCGGATAGTGATCGGATTAAAAAACGCGCTTTCCAAAAGAACGTTTGCAGACCTGTCTGAAATCTCAGAGTTAAGACCGCCCATAATACCGGCCAGTGCAACTGGCCTCTCACCGTCACAGATCAGGAGGTTCTCACTGTCCAGTACATGTATCTTCCGATCCAGGGTTTCAAAGGTTTCCTCCTCTTTTGCCCTGCGAACTACTATTTTATTCCCTTTAAGAAGATCATAATCAAAGGAATGAAGTGGTTGTCCCATCTCCATAAGCACATAATTAGTTACATCTACAACATTATTAAGGCTTCTCACTCCTGCTGCATGTAGACGATACCTTAGCCAGAACGGTGACTCGAGTATCTTGACCCCTTGAATAACAGCCGCACTGTATCTTGGACACCCCTTTGTGTCCTCGATCCTGATATCCACAAATCCTTCAGCAGGGGCATCTCCCTCCTCGTAAATAAGTTCCGGTAGCCTGAGTTTCTTGTTTGTGAACGCGGCAACCTCTCTGGCAATACCTATTACAGATGCACAATCAGGACGATTTGGTGTCAGACTTATCTCAAACACATGGTCCTCAAGATTCATTTCTGACGAAAGCCCTGCACCAACCTCCAAATCATCCGGAAGTATCATGATCCCCGAATGGTCATCAGTCAGTCCAAGCTCATCTTCAGCGCAAAGCATCCCTGCTGAACGCTCACCTCGAAGTATACACTCTTTCACCATCATTCCGTTTGGAATTTTTGTGCATGGTAATGCCATTGGGACCTTAGCGCCCACTCTGAGATTAGTTGCACCACATACAACAGGCACCTCCTCATTGCCTGTATCCATTATGCAGATAGACAATCTGTCTGCTTGAGGATGGGGATTTACTTCAAGGATCTTTGCTACAATAATGCCATCAAGGGACTGTCCAAGGAGCTCAATGTTCTCTACTTCCAGACCTGCCATAGTCAAAAGATGACCCAGGTCGACAGGTGCCATATCAATATCTACATAATCTTTCAGCCAGTTCAGACTAAGTCGCATGAATTTAACTCTGATAAAATATGAACATTTTTTGTGATAATATAATCAGTGAAATTAAAGACTGTAAAGTGATTCTGCTTCAGAAATACTCGGCATACCAGGCAATACCATGATCCAATATTCCTCTCCATCAGATCTTAGTCTACAAGGCCATGTTTAATCCCGAAAAAACAATGTGATTCCCGTTAAAGCAGAATTTCCACCCCATTAAAACTGTTCCAGAAATCTCATATCATTCCTGAAAAAAAGCTGTATGTCATTTATGCCGTATTTGAGCATGGTGATTCTTTCGATACCCATACCAAAGGCAAAACCTGAATATATCTCAGTATCGTAATCTACAAATCCGAACACCGCGGGATCAACCATGCCAGACCCCAGCACCTCAAGCCAGCCGGTCTGTGAACAGGTCCTACACCCCTTGCCCCCACATAACACACATTGGATATCCACCTCAGCGCTCGGCTCAGTAAAAGGGAAAAAACTAGGTCTGAACCGCAGTTCAATATCACTGCCGAACAGTTGATGGACAAAACTTGCAAGGGTGCCTTTCAGATCACCAAACGTGACACCTTTATCAACAAGCAGCCCTTCTACCTGATGAAACATTGGAGTATGGGAGACATCAGAATCACTTCTATAGACCTTGCCGGGAGCAATTATACTAACT
>JAFDJA010000189.1 GCA_019307745.1 Deltaproteobacteria bacterium
TAGGGTCACCACCCATTATCTTAAGGAGGTATTCTTTATTATGATAGAACTAACTTACCCGCATAGCAAAGCTTGGACCTTCAGCGTAGCTGAAGGTTTAAGATATTAATTAATCCCCATCTCTTATTTTAGCAGGAATCATGCCATTAAAATCCCTGATAATTCCTTATTATTACAGAAACCCCAATGTAAATTTCCATAATAAAGACAAACATGTCAAAATATTGACATGTTTAAATCAAAAGCCTCAAAGCCCCAAGAATAAATCACAACATTATGATACTACCACCAATAACACCATACTTGACACTTATAAAATTTACAAAACAGTCTGGAATAAGATCATGCATAAGATATTACCTGAATTTTGCATGGATCGGACTTACTGAGCCTGAAGGAACCCGCTACAAAGTAGTTGGCTTACGCAAAACGAAGCTCATGCAAAGAAGCTGGGAACCCGCTACGAAGTAGTGGGCCTGCGCACAGCGGAGCTCATGCAAAGAAGATACAAGGCATCAAGCATGAAGCTGTACTTGTCTACAGCGAACGCTTGATAACATAGCAGATTTGGTGAAATCGATGTTCCCGAAGGGTAGACAATTTGAAAAATTTGATCTTATTTTGCATCAACCAATAACGTACCTGCTATGCCCAGATAAATTGCTGTGTAGCGGCTTAAATACATTACTTTTATGCCATCCTTAATATTGTTTGTGCAAGATTCAGGTATTAATATAATAGAGGACATAAGGGAGGCCATATTCAAACAAAAAGGCAGTGGATAAGACAAAATCCGCCTAAAAAAACGGCATGGGTTTTGCACAATTCAGGAATACTGACATATTTTTATCCAATAGAAATATTGACTGTCATATATAAATAACTAAACAAACCAGGATGGAGCATTATTAAGAATATGGGGCATATTATCTGCATAAGCAACCAGAAAGGGGGAGTAGGGAAAACCACAACTTCTGTCAATCTCTCTTCGGCTCTTGCCATTGCAGAGAAGAAAACACTGCTTATTGATGCGGATCCTCAGGGGCATGCAACTGTGGGTATGGGTATCAGGAAGACAAAAGAACTAAAAAGTCTTTCCCATGGTCTGCTGGAGGATTCAAATGCCGACGAACTGATCATTGATAGTGATATTAATTTCCTGAAAGTTATTCCTGCCAAAATGGACCTTTTCCGCGCCGAGGCCGAGCTTCTTTCTCGTCCTGGCAGAGAGGGGCTTCTGCGTGAACTGTTAGACAATATCAAGGATAAATTTGATTATATCATTATTGATTGTCCAGCATTGACCAGCATTCTAACAGTAAACAGCATCATGGCTGCTGATTCTCTCCTAATACCTATTCAGTGTGAGTATTATGCGGTAGAAGGGCTCAAACAACTGCTGAAAATCTTTGAGATATTCAAAATGAAATTCAATCCTGAAATAAAATTAGAAGGAATACTCTTAAATATGTTTTCTCCAGATGAAGGATTATCCAGACAGCTGACTGAAGATGCCAAGGACCGTTTTCAAGACCTGATATTCAGGACAGTAATACCCAGAACCATTGAACTAAAGGAATCGCCGCAATACGGGAAGCCTCTTCTGTTACAGGATGTTAAATCCACTGGTGCCCGGTGTTTTTTGGATTTGGCTCATGAAATTATTACTCACAGATAAAATTAAGCAGGAGTTCTAAAGTAGGACTTTGAAAGGAGCACACCCATGAAGATTACTGATTCTGAAGTAATTAAAACAGGAGAACGCGAACTGATTGATGCTATAACCTCTGACCTTGACTGGTCTGTTATTGAAGAGATCTTTCACAAAGAGCATAATCTGAAAATCGAAGAAGACATTGACTTCCAGAGTGGGGATATTATCCCACACAATGATCAGATAGCCTATCAATTAAAGTTCGAGATAAAAGTAAGCCTTTCAGTACTACTGGACAGGGATGGAAATTATATATCCGTTTCATTGTCCGGACCTGGAGATGATTCAGGGGCAGATGAATCCATACATAATGAAGAAATTGATGCAATGCAGCAACCAAACGAAGGGGTAGAATCAAAGGAAGAGAATTCCATAGAAAATCCTGATAAAAAGGAGCTTGCCAGCGATGAAAAATCAATGGAAAGCCTGAAAAAAATTGATTCAGAGCATAAGGCAAAATCTGGTGCAGATAGTGAGGATGAAGTGTCCCAGGCACTTCAGGAATCTTTTGAAGACCTCCAAGAGGGGGCGGATAAACAGGATGATACACATACAATGAATTCTGAAAAAAATGAGGTCCTCGCAGATGAAAGCCCTAATACGGATGTGGATGATAAAAACTCTGGAGAGACATTAGAGAATGATGAGCATATCAGTAAAGAACTGGAACAAGATGGAGAAGCATCACATTCAATGAGTGCTGATATGATACTCCATAATAAGAGGGATAAAATAAAATCAGAGGACACATACAAGGATGCCCTGGCAGAGCTTGATGCCATTGATATTTTAGATGATCGGGAAACAAACTGACAAGATAAATCATAAAAATCAATTGGATAAAAGGGCTATAGTAATTCAAACATCTCTTAAACAGGACACTCAAATAACGGATGGAAGACAACACAAAATATCAGATACAGACTACCGAAAAGGATGAACAAGAGATTTCTTCCGAGAAAAATGCTGAAGAAACTGAATCCCAGCCTAAAACCTCTGCAGAAAAAACAGAAATTCCAGAAGAGATCCCTGAACAGGAAGATTCCCCAGATGAGAACAAGGAACAGATAAAGCCTCAGATAGAGATGCTGGCCCGCTTGGGAGAAGTCTTTGAGAAACATATCGAGGAACTCCTTGAGACAAAGACAGGCATCGAAGACCTGCCCCTTAACCTGTTTACGGTCCTGCCTATAACTCTTCTTGCAGTACGAGAGACAGAAATCGAAAGTTTCCCATACCTTCCGCCTGAACGATATACAAAAGATACAATAATCAATGAACTTACCGAGGGTGGTATTGATCTGGGAGAAGGCCTGAGTGATGCACTTAAAAGTATGATGGCAAGGGAGTATTTAAAATCCGGGGTTGATAGTCGTATCTTCGCCAAAAAACCAGTAATAACAACCGCCAAGCTGATCGATCGTATCTTTCCTCAGATGCCTGGTGAAAATTTCATAGCTTACCTCGGCCAACTTATGGATGAGGTACAGGCAGAAAGAAAAACTATCGATCAGGCGGTTTTGCAGCTTGATCAGATGCTGGACATCCATGGCATATCTATAAAAGAGCTGGAAGCTGCAACGGCTGAAACGGGAAAAAAGGCAGCAGAAAAAAAGCACGAGTACCTCCGCGCAACTTCTTCCCCCCAGAAAACACCAAACCTGAGCCCCCCAATCATTCAGAAAACTATGCAGAAAAAATCCCTTTTCTCTTTTCTGGATACAAGCGTCCAGGCACCTGCTAACACATTTCAAATAGATCCTCAGCTCCCTAAAGAAATATCCCAACCTAAAACAAAGCATCAGATTGACTTTGATATACAAGAAGAGGTTGAGGCTGAAAAGTTTTTAGGACAAAAAGCTGAACAGGTCAATGAAACCAAGGGAGCTGAAAAGCCTTCAAATCATGCAGAGATTGAATCGGAGCAACCTGAACCAGAGACGGTTAAGAAAAAAATCGTGCCCTTAAGTGAAGAAGAAATTGAAAAACAAATTGCGACCTTTGAAGAAAAACTGGGGATGATGTGCCCCCTGTGCAGAACAGGAGAGATAAGAATACAAGATACAACAAGGGGGAAGATGTTTTATCAGTGCGAGAATGAAAGCTGCAATTTTATCAGCTGGGGCAAACCATTCTATATAACCTGCCAACAGTGCGATAATCCATTCTTGATCGAAGCTACTGACACGACTGGCTCGCCTATCCTAAAATGCCCCAAGGCTACCTGTCACTTCTGGCAAAATTATCCTTGGGACATGGGCGAAGACCAGCAGGAACAGCCTCAGAAAAAAGATGCTGAAATAGAAATTAAAAAGAAACCACGAAGAAGGGTAAGAAAAGTAAGAAGAGTAGTACGTAGAAAAAAATAATGAAATCAGTTGGTCACTTCCAGTGACCGATCAGATGCCTCAGGAACCTCCATAACCTATGATGATCTTGTCGCCGTCAACAATTACAGGGACCTTTCTTACACCCTTTGAAAGTTTCAGCATCTCATCAAGCCTGTTACTGTCTATCATGACATCAAAATATTCAACATTCTCACCATATGCTGCCCTTGCATCAGACGTATATGGACAACCAGCCTTTCCATAAATGATAATTTTTTCTGACATAATAATATCTCCTGATATCAGAATCGCCTATTTATAACTTTAAAAATCAAATAATTAATACCTTTTATTTCAACCATTCACTATTCAGGCTATCTATCCTCCTCCTATATGAGGAATAAAAGAGATCTCATCGTTCACTTGAAGCCTTCTATCAAAGGAAGAGACATGATTATTAACTGTAACCAGCACCATATCCCTATGCAATGGAAGTGATGGATAATTCTCCCTGATATAGCTGAACAGATCAGCGACCTTCTTAATCTTGCTGGAAAGAGGAACTTCAATCCTGTCAGTCTGCGCCAACATACGGTGCAACCCAAAAAAACTTACAGATACACTCATAAATTATAGATACTCCTTCTATGTGGTTTCCTCTTGTCAAGCACTTTTTTTCACTTTTATTTATTCAATTAAATGTCATTTTTTGCAACTCCATAGCGGGGATGTATGTGCGAGAAGGGGCAAAGTGTA
>JAFDJA010000190.1 GCA_019307745.1 Deltaproteobacteria bacterium
GGAGATAAAAGTGATCATGGTCAGATAGGACAGTCCAAATAGACTAATCAAAAGTATGACGGATATGAATGAAAAAATCATGATAAGACAGTAAAGAACTCTTGAGACACTAGGACCCAATCTCACAACAAGATTCCTCTTCCCGGCCTTGCCGTCTGCTTCAATATCAGGAAACTGATTGATCCATATAACCCCTGTGATGAGAAAGCCCTGGGGAAACCCCACGGCAAACGCCTTGAAGCTAAGACTTCCAGACATAACATAGTAGGCCCCCAATGTGATCAATGGGCCAAATGCTAGAAAGATCACCACTTCACCCCAACCCCGCGACATGAATTGTAAGGGAGGTGCAGAATAAGACCAGCCCGCCAGCAAGCCCAAAAAACCTACGAGAAACACTAAAGGTCTGCCAGCGTAGGTAAGCCAGGTGGCTGATGCCAAGGCAATCGTGAGAAAGAAGATGGACATGGCCATAATGACTCCTGCCCTTAGCTCGCCATCCTGAATGACCCTGCTCCCTCCGCTAAAAGGGGTCAAACGTAGATTGATGGGATCACTGCCCCTGGCATCATAATAGTCATTGAGCAGGTTTGCTGCCAGGTGCAGTGCACCCACGCCCAAGATGGTGACCAGAAAAGGGATAAAGATAAATTTTTTCTCAAAGAAAGCATATGCGGTCCCAATGATGACCGGGACAATGGAACCAGCCAGGAATGGCGCCCTCAGGGCTTTAATGTAAACATTCATTATCACCATTCCTCCAGTGGACAGGTGCTGCAAACCGGTTTTCTACCATAGTATTCTTTTCCAACCTTGACGATCAGGGCATGAAACTCGTTAAAAAATTCAGCAGGCCACCAGTTCTGGGGGCCAAAGTGATTCATTAGGAGATCAAACATCTCCATCAATCGCTGACTGGTTGAGGTATACAAAAATACCTCCCTTCTCTATCTTCATGAATTGCCTTGACAGTGTAACCAGGATACCTTAGATTTCTCCTTCATGTCAATTCAATGAAGACCTTATGGAATAGGGTCTTCGAGTACTGTTTGCCAGTGTCGTGATCCATGATTAAATTATCATCTCGACCCCTTCGATTAACTCAGGGTAAACTCATGGAGAGATCTTATAACGACTTAAATCCACTAAGATTTCTCGTTTCACGGCTCGACTGAGCTCGTC
The DNA here is from genome assembly GCA_019307745.1 of Deltaproteobacteria bacterium. Classification (GTDB taxonomy): domain Bacteria; phylum Desulfobacterota; class DSM-4660; order Desulfatiglandales; family HGW-15; genus JAFDJA01. Next base: position 1,183 of record JAFDJA010000190.1, read on the forward strand.
GAACTCTCGAAATGGCAGTTTATTAAAGATATTTTCGGGACACAACACGAGGTTTCACTATAGAAATAACGCGCTTTGATTGGTGGATTCGAATAACCCTGAATTTCACATGGATCGATTTTTAAGGATGAGGCAGAGTTTTGGCATCAACCCGACTTTCAAAAACTCGTAATATAGGCATCATAGCCCATATTGATGCTGGAAAAACAACCATTACCGAACGTATACTTTACTATACCGGGCGAGTACACAGAATGGGAGAGGTCCATAACGGCGAAGCCACCATGGACTGGATGCTGGAAGAGAGAGAAAGGGGTATTACCATCACCTCTGCGGTAACCTCCTGTGACTGGTCAGGGCGTAATATTAATATCATCGATACGCCCGGGCATGTGGATTTCACTATTGAGGTGGAACGATCTCTGAGAATCCTTGACGGTGCCATTGGTGTATTTTGCGCTGTAGGAGGTGTAGAACCGCAGTCAGAGACCGTCTGGCACCAGGCAGATAGATACAAAGTACCTAAAATCGCTTTCATTAATAAAATGGATCGCATCGGGGCTGACTTCTTTAGGGTCATTGATATGATCAGGGATCGTCTGAAAGCCACTCCCCTTGTTCTCCAGTTACCCTGGGGATCTGAAGATAACTATATGGGAGTTATTGATCTACTCGAGATGAAAGCCGTTATGTGGGAGGAGGAGACCCTTGGAGCCGAATTCAAGGAGGTGCCTATCCCCTCTGATTTGATGGAAGAGGCCTTAAGATACAGGGAGATGCTCCTTGAGACTATAGCCGATAAAGACGATATTATTATGAATAAATACATCTCCGATGAGGAGATTGAAATCCAGGAGCTGAAACGAGCCATACGCACGGCTACCATTAAACTGGCGCTTGTTCCCATATATTGCGGTGCAGCTTTACGAAACAAGGGCATCCAACTCCTTCTGGATGGTATCGTTGACTATCTCCCTTCCCCCGTTGATATACCACCTATCATTGGACACGAACCTATCTCGGGCAGAGAGGAACCTCGTCCGTCAGAGGCAGGAGCCCCTTTCTCAGCCCTGGCATTCAAGGTGATCATGGATCAAGGCAGGAAAATGACCTACATAAGAATCTATTCCGGTTCCATTAACGCAGGGGGCCTTGTCTATAACCCGGGCAAACATGTGAAGGAAAAATTGGCGCGACTTTTAAAGATGCACTCCAACAAAAGGAAACGGATAACAAAGGCTTCAGCTGGAGATATTATTGCCACAATGGGTTTAAAACTTGCAACGACTGGTGACACCCTTTGTGATGAGGAAAAACCCATTCTACTTGAGCCCATCCAATTTACTGAACCTGTAATCTCCATCGCCACTGAGCCTAAAAGGGTTCAGGATCATGATAGACTCTTAGATGCCCTGAAGAAATTGTCTGATGAGGATCCCACTTTTCGATTCAGGATAGATGAAGAAACCGGTCAGACTGTTATCTCCGGCATGGGAGAGCTTCACCTGGAGATCATTATTGGGAGAATCAAAAGGGAATTCTTCGTTGAAACCAACCAGGGGAAACCCCAGGTGGTCTTTCGAGAAGCAATATTCAAAAAAGCTCAACATGAAGAGATCTTTCAGAAAGAACTGGCTGGACAACAACATTTTGCCGGTGTCAAGGTTGAGATATCCCCAAGACCTCGAGGGAGTGGAAATCGCTTCGTTGATCGTTGTGTAAACCCTGACCTCACTGAAGAATTTATCAATGCCATCATGGAAGGAATTGAAGAGACCACCATCAGCGGTGTGCTTATGGGTTATCCTGTGATAGATGTGGAAACGGCCCTCCTGGATGTCCGGATCAATGAGACATATTCCAGTCCAATGGCTTTTAAAGTGGCTGCTGCTATGGCCTTTCAAAATGCCTGCCAACAGGCTGATCCCATACTTCTGGAACCTATCATGAAGACTGAAATACTGATTCCAGAGGAATTTATGGGTGAGGTCATTGGGGACCTGAATGCAAGACAGGGTAAAATTGAACAGATTGTCAATAAAGGGCCGGTACAGGTATTGACAGCCAGCGTCCCTCTTTCCAAGATGTTTGGATATTCCACTTCGCTCCGTTCTTTGTCTCAAGGACGGGGGACCTTTTCCATGCAGTTCAGCCACTATGATAAGGTATAACTTAACGTGAACTCTTTCTGACCCAACTCTCCAGGAAAGCCCCCCTATCAAACCAAACACTTATCGGAGACTTATCCCATTATTTGTCCGTCCCGGACCGGTACGGATCGAAAAACCGGACAATCTGCATCTCCTTGTGGTGTTGGAACAAGCCAAAAAAAATGGAAAGGCATCCAGCACCATTGATTTTCTGGTAATTGATCGGGGATTCTTTGACGGCAAGGACCTCGATAAAATTGACAAAGATGGATTGGAGCTTGTCATTCATTTAAAAAGAGATATGTTGGAAAATTTTATTGAACATCATAGTTCCTTGTTTCATCCTTATATCGGAATTTCAGCTGTTGATTTTATTGCTTGACAACCTTAAGGCTTGTTTACTATACTAATCATAAAATTTATGTAATATTTGCAATCAACTGTTTGAATTAAAACAGAAAATTAAAGTATCTGGTTTCGAGAAAGGAGGTATAAAGAAGGATGAAAAAAGGACTATTCACCCTGTTTATGATTGCCATTACAGCTCTTACTTTTGTTGCGGTCGGGGCTCTTACAGCAGCGGATGTGCCCGATGAGGTCACCATTGAAAATGAGGGATATAAAAAGGATAAAAAGGGTGCAGTAAAATTAAGCCATAAAAAACATAGCACGGAGTATAAGGTGGCCTGCACCGAATGCCACCATGAATATAAGGACAGCAAAAATATATGGAAAGAAGGAAACCCTGTAAAGAAATGCAGTGAATGCCATGACTCATTGAAAAAAGAGGGTAAGGTCAAGAAGCTGCAGAATGCGTATCATCGAAATTGTAAAAATTGTCATAAAGCACTTGAGGGGAAGAAGGCCCCCTTTAAAAAGTGTAATGACTGCCATGAGAAGAAATCAAAATAGATAATACCTCCCAATAACCGGATTTGATTCATAAAAAAGCCGCGCTCATAAAAGAGGCGGCTTTTTTTATCTATAATAGATCTACTTTTTTATTTTTGTATGATAAAAGACGCTGCTCCACCAATTGGAGAGCGGCGTCTTTTGGCCATTGGAGGCGAATTTATACTTCCGTTACCGTGATTGCCTCCTGATCACACACTTCAATACAGCTCTCACAGCCCAAACACTCCTCGGCATTAACCGGCACGGACTTATCATTTTCCATCTCGAAAACATCAACAGGACAGACCTCGAGACATTCCTCACACCCTTCACACTTCTCAGGATCAACTACTACTTCATACCCCATATGTCTATTCCTCCTATCTTATAAAATTAAATATATTCCCTGTATTTCCAGTATCTTATCGTTGCCGTTATCTTCCTGAATTGCCTCTGGCAACAGCGTGTGAATTCTTTAACAAAGTAAAATTTACGTGTCAAGCTTTTTTATGCACTTATTTTTCACTTTTCCCCATACATAACTCCCGCCCATTCTATTTTATTTTAGAAGAGGCCCTTTTATTCGTATAATCGTCGTTTTTTTTAGGTTGCCACCTCTTCTTTAACCGAGACAACTATCTTGTAAAGGACGGTGAGGACAAGAAAGCCGGTTGCCCAGATCCCCACAGAGATAAATACCTCCAGCTTTGTAGGCCAATACTCGATGACCTTTTCAAAAGGGTTGGGAACGAAACCGCCCACCACAAGACCAAAGCCCTTATCGATCCATGTAGCAATAATAACCGACACACATGCAACAGCCAGGGTATCTATTTTCCTCCGGGTTGCAGGAATAATCAATAGCAGCAGCGCAACAAGTGCAAAGAATGCAGAAACCCACATCCATGGCACAAGCTTTCCATGTCCTTCCAGACCCGCAAAGAGATAGATTATGGGGTTTTTATGCCCGGGGATCTGGCTGTAAAAAGCGGTAAAGATTTCCAGCAAAAAGAAAAATACATTGATAATCATGGCGTAGGCAACAATACTGCCCAGTGTCCTGATCTGCTCTTTACCCGGGTCGAACCGGGTATACTTTCT
>JAFDJA010000191.1 GCA_019307745.1 Deltaproteobacteria bacterium
TGAAGATAGTAGACACCGTGCGCTGTTTTAATATATTCCATATCGACATTATATCACCGCCGGGCTCATTCATCCACGGGTAAACCCGTGGTCTTCTGTCTTCGACCGCATAAACAGGACACTGTAATCAGAGTATTTAATATTGTAACACTTCAGTTAGGCAGGGACGTAATGGTAGCCATAAAGGCTGAGATGCATGAGCAGGGATCATCCAAAGGATTGGTTGAAGCCATAAACCTCTGTGAGAAAAAATTTAAGGAACGGTTTCCCTACGTGCTTTGGATGTTTTTTGAACCTGATATAACGGATTAATAAAACGATTCAGAGAAAGGTCTTGGACTTCAGGCAAATATCTATAATATAATAACCTGTAAATCTGCCATAAGAATCAAATTCTTTGTCCTTTGCCCATAAGATAAAATGACACCAGATATCCCAGACGTGAGCCCTTCAGAAAACAGAGGGTTAAAACCCGTTAAATAGAGGATTGGATTATGAAGAATCGATTTATCAAGGGCCGGGAGTAATCCGCCATATAAGTTTAAGGCCGGAAGGATTATGCCGTTATCGTCAAGATCTCACCAAGAATAGGCTTTGGATCAGAAATCTCGCAGAATGTCACATCGCTTTTATACATAAGAGCAATATCCTTACACAACTCTTTAAAGGGATCTCTTACGGGATCCGCAATAACGACCTTTTTTACTCCCGCCTTCATTGCCCTTGTGATAAGTGCCTCTAAGGTATCTTTCATTTGGTCCCAAAAGCAGATGTCAGAACCTATGAGAATGTCCACATGGCTCAATATTTCTTCTGTTAAATGCTCATATCCGATTTCGATACGGCTTATGTTGACTCCATTATATTGGCAGTGTAGGTCAAAGAAAGGGAGAACTGCAGGATCAATGTCAACTCCTGTCACTTTTGCACCATGGTATTTTGCCAGATAGATACTGGTAAGCCCCCATCCACAGCCTATTTCTAACACCTGGGAGCCTTTGGCAAGTCGGTTCTTTTTGAAATAATCCATTAGAAGCCAGCTTGATTTCCAGAACCGGTTGCCATGAAAGGACGGGGTATTATATCTTTTTAGCTTCCTTATTTCCGGGTGTCTTGACAAAAGGGCACGAATGCCATGTGCATCTATTTCTGTTTTAAATTTTCTCTTCATTAATTCCTTACTCCAAACCACATCTGTATTTATCTTTCATGTATTTCAAAGCTCCTGATGAGTGAACCTGTTTCCGATCAGTCAGATTGCTTTCAAAGGATTTTTTTAAGACACCCTTTTTCAGATTTTTCACTATCCACCATGATTTTCAAGGCCAGCATAGTTTTAAAATCAATCCTGTTGGCTAAAGTGATCTGAATCCATATCTCACAATATTCAAAAGTTTAGGAAAAGTACAATATTTAACAATTATTATAGTGCTCCGGGATTTCCGGATTGATATAATGTTGACTTGGTGGAAAAACAGGGATGAAACATAATAATAGTTTAGTAAAGAGTTGTTAGTTCCCTTTGCTTTACTTTTCTGTCTCTTGATAATGTTACACAGCCTTATCCCTGTAGTTTTCCCGTTAAGCAGCTGTTCTAAAAAATACACGCTTGACTTCCAGGATCGAGCTCATTTGCGCAGGCTGCACCTTCCTCCCTTCTTTCTGCCATTGCATCTGAGAAGCATTTAAAATATCATGTGCCTATTAAGCTTCTTAAATACGTCTGCATTATGTCTCTCTAGAACACGGCTCAAATGATTTTAAAAACGGCGAGCATGTCATAAAAAGGCAAAAATATATCAGAAGGAGAGTCATACAATTTGATCTTATTTTGCAATAACAATAAAATACCTGCTATATCCAAACAAATTGCTGCATAACTGCTTAAACATATTGCTTTTTATGATACTCTTCAATATTATTTGGCAAGATTCAGGTTTGAATTATTACCCTATACTCCCATTTATTGCGATTATACTTATAGACATGAATTGATACACGATTATCTTGTTTCCCTGTTACGGTTCCTGAATCTCTATTTTAGCTAAAACTATTTTTATGATTGATATACACGCACATATACTGCCTTCCATGGATGATGGACCATCATCCCTGGATCAGTCGCTGACCATGGCTCTGAAAGCGTCAGATGAAGGGATCCACACAATAATAGCAACCCCTCACACATTAAACGGGGTATATCATAATCACAGGGAACATATCCTTTCCGAATGCCGCAAATTAAACAGGGCGCTGGAGGAGAAAAACATCCCTGTAAAAGTGCTCCCGGGATCTGAGGCCCGCCTGAGTATGGATATCACAGATGAACTGAATAACAACCAGCTCATGACAATGAACGATGCGGGACGATATCTCCTGCTGGAACTACCTGACCAGTTCCTGCCCCAGGCGGTCACCTCCTTTATCAGACGACTTTTAAACAGAGGTGTTACACCGGTTATCGCCCACCCTGAAAGAAATCCGTCAATCCAGCAGAAGGTTGAGCTGCTATACGACTTGATTCAAGCTGGAGCCCTCTCCCAGTTAACCTCCTACAGCATTACAGGGGAATTTGGTAGCTCTGCGTTGAAATGTTGCAAAAAACTGATAAACCAGGGCATGGTGCATATTATCGCCTCGGATGCCCACTTCCCGGATAAAAGATTCCCTATGCTCTCCAAGGCATATGCAGTGATTTCTTCAATGGCAGGAGAAGACACAACCAAAAAAATTAAAGAAACACCTAGAATGATCATAGGCAGATAAATCGCACCAAAACCCGAAAAGCCGCATCCATTGGAAACGGCTATGTAATGAAGGACCCTGCAGCAAGCTGCATGGTCCTTCATTGTGATAAACGGAATTATATTCATTAAACGGAGTTTGAAAGATTTTTATTCTGCTCATCTGCTGTTCTCAGGTAAAGGTGCAGCTATTATGGCAGCCAGTTTTATAAAAAGTATAGCATTCGCAAGTATGTGTAGATTAAAATCGCTTATACTGCGAACCAGAATAGCTGCTCCTCCTGTCATCGCACCTAGCATAATACCCCTGACAAGACGGCTGGGGTATTTCATTTTTCTGAAACCGTTCTGAAAAAGATCTTCCCCCATCCGTAGGATAAGAGGAATAATTATAAGGCCTGTGTCTGAGATAAAGTGGAGTCCTGATCCTAAGCCAGTTCCATTTGAGCCAACTTTCCATTAAAAACGCGGCAAGGACAATAAGGGTTATTATATGTATGCCTGCTAATGCCCAGTCCAGCACAGCTCCGCGGGAAAGCGATGTGAAAATCAGCAGCAGGTAGATTGAGTAACGGACAATATATGATAATTTATTTGCCATATCTTTATCAGACCGGTTTATAGACCTGATTTTTTCAGGGCATCGTATCTTTCCTGATAGGCCTTTTTTTCAGGATCAAGGCTGATAGCTTTTTCATAATAATCAATAGCCCTGGACCAGTCTGCGAGCATAAGGCATGCCTCACCAGCCTCCGAGTAAAAGGGGGCGTAATCCAGTCTCAATTTTATGGCTTCCTGCCAGTCATCCAAGGCCCCGGCATTGTCTTTCAGGCTCTTTCTGTTTGCGGCCCTGTAATTATAATACCATTCATTCGGTTTTGTGCTGAATTGGATGGCAAGTCCTGCCTCTTTTTCAGCGCCCTCATACTTTTTCTGCTGCCTCAGGGACCTGGAAAAATAGTAATGAAAATTACTGTTTCCCGGTTCAAGTACAGTGGCCTTTTGTATATCCAGCTCCATCATGTCCCAATCCCGGGCCTTTTCTGCTATACGCGCGAGCCAATAGAATGCCTCAGCAGATGGACCTTTTTTGTTTGCCTCAAGGAAAAGATCCCTGGCACTTACATAATCCTCCTGTTCAAACAGGGACCGGGCCAGCAGGATATCCATGGCAGATGTAGTGACAAACGCACGTCTCACCCGATCATAAAACAGAGAAAAGGCCTCCAAGACCCCCGCTCTTTTATATATGTTGAAAATCTGTTTAAGAGCATCCTCCCTTGATCCGCTTTTATACAATCCCCTGATAAAGTAGAATTCCGCTTCTTTCATGGCCTGGTTCTTCATATGGAGAACACCAAGATGGATAAAATCCCATGGCGTATTTTGAGAGGATTTGTGGCGGAGGGAACTCTCATAATAAGACGCGGCCTCTTCCCACTGCTCATTAAGGGTCATGAGGGATGAAAGGGCCTTGTGCGTTTCCCGAAGGGATGTCTCTCTTTCTATGGCCTGCTCCAGACCTTTTCTGACAACTTCTTTGACCTCATCAGACCAGAATGGTTCTTTTTTCAGGTGGTAGTAGACAGGAGGGAATATCTGAGAAAGTTTATGGACTACATTAAGCATCTCCGGATCCTTCCGAGCAGCCAGCACGCGGACCATATCATACCTGAAGGAGATACTGTTGGGCCTGAGCATTATGGCCTTTCTGTACCATTCCAGGGATTGATACGGGCATTTCATATCAGGAAACAGGACTGAATAAAGTCTTTCCAGTCGGGCCTCTGACTGGGCGAGTCTGTAGGCGGATTCCGCGTCAAGGGAATTCAGCTGCACAGCCTTGAAAAAGGACTCTCTTGCCTTGATTATAAAGGGCAATTGCTTCACAGCAGATTTTTCTGAAACCCCCAAGTCAAACCAGACTCTGCCAAGCTCCTTTAAGGTCTGAAAATCGTGTGGCACATACCTGACAGCCTTGTCCAGGTGATCTGCCGCTAGGGACAGTTCACCC
>JAFDJA010000192.1 GCA_019307745.1 Deltaproteobacteria bacterium
GAACATAATTCACCCGAGTATCTAAAACTGAATCCGAACGGCAAGGTACCCTGCCTGGTGGACGGAGATTTTGTTCTATGGGAATCCGTGGCGATCAATAACTATCTAGCCTCCAAGCATAAACCTGAGTTGCTGGGGGACTCCCTTGAGGACAAGGCATTGATCGACCAGTGGAGTTACTGGGGGAGTCTGGATATGCAGCCTCTTTTTCACACGATATCTTTCCAGAAATTCAGGGTCCCGGAAGATCGGCGAAATGAAAGGGCCATTCAGGATGCCATGAATGCATTGCCCCGTGTACTTAAGCTTCTGGATGAGCATCTGTCTGAAAGGGAATACATGTTGGGCGACAAATTTACCCTGGCCGATATCAACCTTGGGATAGCTGTGCTGGGAGCGCGGGGGGCACAATATGATTTGTCGGAATACGCCAATATCAGGAGATGGATGGAGAAGCTCCTTGAACGTCCATCGTTTAAAGAAGGGCTGGAACCACCAAAAAAATAGATCTTTAATCAAGAGAATGAATGCATCAGCATCCTTAATGATAAGAAAACTGAACTCTGATCTGAGGAGATTGCACCCTTTTTTTGCTCCGAGTTCCCGCCGCTCAGAGATTATGATATTCATCCAAAAGATGAAAATATCATCCACCCTCAAAACCTTAGATATGTCTGACATATTATTGGTGTCAAAATTGATGAATATTATTCTCTTATCAAAGGTTTGGGTGGGGTTGTGATACATCGTAGCTATCACCACCCCAGCATTCTCAAATCAGCAAGCCAAGAGAACGCTCCTCAAGGTAAAGATTACAAACACAATTAGTAATTATTCAAGGTGTTGGTGAGGTCATTACTAATAGATACTGCTTAGGACCCTTGGTCAGCCTTTGGCACTCTAATTATGGAACTACCCAAATTTATACTATTTGCGTCTTATTATGAGATCAAAAAATCTACCTTGATTTTTTTACCAACTGTCTATAACCAATTGACAATGTTGTATTGAAATAGTAAAAAGTTATGTAAGGCAATGAGGTGGTTATTGGCACCTTAAAGGGGGCAAACTACTAACAGCCCCCCTCTGAAAGGAGAGTCTTTCATGGATAACCTGTCAAACTTCCTAAATGAAAAAGTAATCTGGTCCGTGCTTGGAATTTTATTCCTAGTTTTTGAGCTTATGTTTCCAGGTTTAATCTTGTTGTTTTTTGCTATAGGGGCTTGGGTGGTTTTCTTATTGTTGTTTCTTGTTAACCTATCGATAAATTCACAACTTGTGATTTTCCTGATCGCTTCCCTGCTTTCACTAATTCTTTTGAGGAAATATTTTAAGAAATATTTTGGTGGCCATAAAACAGCTCAAAATACCGACGATGTCCTGCTGGATGATTTTATCGGTCAAAAAGCGTCTGTGGAGGAAGACATCTTCCCCCCAGCCACGGGTAAAGTATCGTTTCGTGGAACAACGTGGGAGGCTGACGCGGATGAGAAAATTCAAAAGGGCAGTATGGTTGAGATACTTGGCAAACATAGTATAAAATTGATAGTCAAATTGATTTCAAATTGATTTCATATAATACTTTAAGGAGGGTCACATGACGGCTTTAACCGGAATTCTGATTGTTTTGATCGTTTTTGTTATTGTAGTGCTGATACAGTCCATCAGGATTGTCCCCCAGAAATCCGCGTTCATCGTGGAAAGACTTGGGAAATACACGGCGACCTTGGAAGCTGGACTTCATGTCTTGATACCCTTTATTGACCGTGTCGCCTATACGCACTCACTCAAAGAAATCGCCACAGACGTGGATTCCCAGATCTGCATCACCCAGGACAATATCGCGGTAGAGGTCGATGGGATTCTCTATATGCAGGTGGTTGATCCAAAAAAGGCTTCTTATGGAATAGATAAATTTAACTTTGCCGCTACCCAGATAGCTCAGACGACCATGAGAAGCGTAATCGGGAAAATGCAGCTTGATAAGACCTTTGAAGAGCGCGAAGTGATTAATTCAACCATAGTTGAGGCGGTGGATAAGGCCTCCGATCCTTGGGGAGTCAAGGTTTCCCGTTATGAGGTCAAGAATATCGTCCCCCCGCAAAGCATAAAGGACGCGATGGAAAAACAAATGCGGGCCACGCGGGAGAAACGGGCCTTGATCGCCGAGTCGGAAGGTGATAAGCAGGCCAAAATCAATCGGGCCGAAGGGGATAGGCAGGAGCTGATCGCCAGATCGGAAGGAGAAAAGCAGAAGAGGATAAACGAGGCCGAGGGTAGAGCTGCCGAGATAGAGAAAGTCGCCCAGGCTACAGCACAGGGTATTCGCGAAATAGCCTCCGCGCTTAGTGAGGAAGGCGGCCTGAACGCCATGAACCTGAGGGTGGCCGAGCAATACCTTAATGCATTCGGGAAAATGGCCGCGCAAAACAACACCATGATCGTACCCTCGAACCTGGCGGACATCTCCAGTATTATCGCCGCGGCAACATCTGTTTTTAAGAATACCGCCAAGCAGAACACTGAATCAGGCTGATCTGCTTCGGGATTTGGAGGGCATCCTTTTATTTAAATAAGGTGGTTTAGGCCTGAAATATCACCTGCCTTAAAAACCTGTGATAAGTCTGACTTATCTGTAAAGATTCCAGCCTTTCAATAGACCCGCCTAGGGTTGAAAATACAATAGACCTGTATGGCAATAAGTTGTAAATTTGAGGGAGCAGCAATCAACCACAATATATGAGAACTCCCCCCTGCCTTTTCCCACCCAAAACCCCCGATGACGTCGGAATATATTTCCCTGTTTTGATGCGGTACAGGTCTTTTTTTCCCGCTCCTATCATTCGAAGGCTCAACATAACTTGCTGTAATCATATCTTTTTTTAACACGGCCAACAACAAATAAGGCTATTTCATGCAAAGGCATGGAACTTGCAAAATCACCATTAAACGCATTTAATTCTGACCATTCAAAATATGATCCATGTTTTGGAGGAGAAGATAAAAACAGAAATCTGATTATTAAATGCTGTTTAACAGAGGGTGGGTTCTTACTTGACCACTACACATAATGTTCCCAGTTAAAAGATATTTTGACCGCGCTGAAAGCACACGAAGCTGATAAAAGACCTGCCTGTTGGATACCCGGATCATAAGACATTACATCAAGTTATTTGCGTGTTTGAGGGTGTTCCCTCTTTTTCAATGGAGGTTCCGTAATGGAATCAAAAAATTCTGTTCAATCCTATTATTCAATTCCTGTGTTACTGCTTGTTTTATTAACCGGTGTTCTTTTCAATGTCGGGTCTGGCGGCAGTGGTAGTGGAGGTGGCGGCGGTGGAAACCAGACCTGGTATTTAGACAGTGATGGTGATGAGTACGGAGATCCTTTAGTAACAATCAATTCCAAAAACCAGCCAGCAGGTTATGTGGCAGACAATACAGACGGTGATGACAGTGACGCAGGGATTAATCCCGGAGCTAAAGAGATCCCGGATGATGGAATAGACCAGAATTGTACGGGATTTGATTTGCAGACCTGGTATAAGGATGCTGATAGGGACCTTTACTCAGACAGCACAAGTCATTTGGCAGAGATTCAGCCGACAAATTATTATCTTGCTGACAGCCTTACATCCATTTCCGGTGACTGTGATGACAGTGACGCGGGGATTAATCCGGGAGCAACAGAGATACCGGATGATGGAATAGACCAGGATTGTACGGGATATGATCTTCAGACCTGGTATAAGGATGTTGATGGCGACCTTTTCGCAGGCAGCGCAAGTCATCGGGCTGAAACACAGTATAACGATGCTTATGGCGTTCCTTACTCAGACAGCACAAGCCGGCAGGCAGAGATACAGCCGACAAACTATTATTCTGCCGACAGCCTGATATCCATTTCCGGTGACTGTGATGACAGTGACGCAGGGATTAATCCGGGAGTGAAAGAGATAGCAGATGATGGAATGGATCAGGATTGTACGGGATATGATCTTCAGACCTGGTATAAGGATGCTGATAGGGACTTTTACTCGGACAACACAAGCCAGCAGGCTGAAATACAGCCGACAAACTATTATTTAGCCGACAACCTGATCGCCATTTCCGGCGACTGTGATGACAGTGATGACGGGATTAACCCCGGAGCGAAAGAGATTGCAGACGATGGAGTAGATCAGGATTGTTCCGGGCTTGATTTACAGACCTGGTATAAGGATGCTGATGGCGACCTTTACTCAGACAACACAAGTCATATGGCAGAGGCACAGCCGACAGACTATTATCCTGCCTACAGCCTGACATCTACATCAGGCGACTGTGATGACAGTGATGCGGGGATTAATCCGGGGGCGACTGAGATCCCGGATGATGGAATAGATCAGAACTGTGACGGCGATGATCTGCCTGTCTGGTACGCGGACGCAGACAGTGATGGTTATGGAGATTCTTCGGCTATAATTCTTTCTGCCACTCAGCCCTCAGGCTATGTGACAGACAATACGGATTGTGATGACAGTGATGCAGGGATTAATCCGGGGGCGACAGAGATAGCGAATGATGGAATAGACCAGAACTGTGACGGCAATGATTTGCCTGTCTGGTACGCGGACGCAGACAGTGATGGTTATGGAGATTCTTCGGCTATAATTCTTTCTGCCACTCAGCCCGCAGGTTATGTGGCAGACAATACAGACGGTGATGACGGTGATGCAGGGATTAATCCGGGGGCGACAGAGATAGCGGATGATG
>JAFDJA010000193.1 GCA_019307745.1 Deltaproteobacteria bacterium
AATACATTTCAAGCACTATGCAACGATAGGGGCCGGAAAAGGTCACCCACCTTTTAAAGGGAATTGCTGGTCATGTCATCTAATAGATCTTGGAGGACGTCTCGGTTTAATCGGAACAAACATCGTTTTAATAGGGAAGACAAGTAAAACTAATATCGATAAGATGAGTAATTATATGCAATCTTGGGCGACTTCTTCCAGACTTGACCACCAACATGCCGAAAATAGAGTCTTATGCAAGGACTGCCACAGTGCATTTCCCCAAACTGAAGAGGCTATTATAGTGAAATGCGATAAATGCCACGGTGATTATAAAATTGTTGCTTCTTTGACCAGAGATTTGGACGTAAATCCTCATGAATCGCATTTTGGTGAAATGAGGTGTGGTTTGTGCCATATGGCACATAGCGAGTCATCATGCTATTGCAATGAATGTCATGATTATGATTTCGAAATGCCATAAAGTTAGAATGCCCGGTTTGGATTTGCAGCTACAGTTACTTAAGGAGAGTTATTAATAATTAGTGGATTCCCTAAAAACCATAAGAGGGGGTGATAAGATATTTAAAAAAAGAAAATCTCAAAACCTTAACAATGAACGACCAACTTCAGAAGGGAAAGGAGATAAAAAATGCATTCAAAAAAATTAAAACAAGATATTAATAGAAGGTCGTTTATGAAGGAAGCATGTATTTTGGCTGGTGGGGCAGCATTATTAGGTGCAACCGTGGGAAGTGCGGTGGGAGCAGAGATTCCTCGATACACACCTATTCCATCCAGATGGGATGATGAGGTGGATATTGTGATTATTGGCTCAGGCGGTGCTGCCGCAGCATCAGCTATATCCGCTCATGAAGGTGGTATCAAGAAAATATTGATTTTGGAGAAAGCTCCCTTCAGTGGTGGAGCTTCTGCCATTTCCGGAGGAGCGATGGCTGCCAGCAACAGCAAGCTCCATTTGCAAGAAAAGAATGGTATTAAGGACTCAGAAAAGCTTCATTACGAAGATACGATAAAGGCAGGAGAGTATAAGGGACATCCTGAGTTAGTAAAGAAACTTTGCTATGAGGCCCCAAATACCATCAACTGGATGGTTGATCTTGGTTTTGAATTCAGAGATAAGTTAATGCGCCTGGGTGGTCATTCTGTCCCACGAGGCTATAATTTTGTGGGGTCTGGGCCAGGTATGATGAGGACAGCCAAAAAATTATTGAAAGAAAGAGAGATTACGATTTTGCTTGAACATAGGGTGGTGGATATTCTGAGAGATGGACCAAGAAAAGGACGGGTAAAAGGGGTAAAAGTAGACCATAGAGGTAAAGAACTAAATATCAAGGCAAAGAAGGCTGTTATTATGGCTGCAGGCGGTTTTAGTGCCAACATTGCTATGCGGATGAAACATGATCCCACATTGAACGAGAAATTGGGCAATACCAGTACTAAATATGTGACTGGTGATGGAATTGTCATGGGGAAGAGCATCATGTCAGATACTGTGGACATGGATTATATACAGTCTATACCTAGAAGCACTCCGAGAGGAAAGTTAGGTAAAGTTGCAGTGGAAACATTTTGGAAGATAGGCCAGGGTGCTATCGACGTAAACAAGAAGGGCAAGAGATTTGTTAACTCACTGGCTAAGCGTGCGGTGGAGTCAAGTTTCATATTGAAACAGGAGAAGCCCATCTTTGTTATCTATGATGAAAAACTTAAGTCCAAGGCTGGTGCTTTGAGCGATGATGAATACCTAAAGGCCATTAAACGGGGTCGAATTATTCAAGGGAGTACAATTGAGGATCTGGCTAAAAAAGCGGGTATAAACGCGTCTGCCTTAGTGGGCACAATTGACGAATACAATAGTTATGTCGATTCAGGAAAGGACCCGGTATTTGGCAGGCCGGTACTGAAAGTAAAAATTGATAAATCCCCATTCTACGCTATTCCAAGCTGGACGGCTGTACATTATACAATGGGGGGCCTGGTAATAAATACAAGGACTCAGGTTAAGGATATCCTGGATAATATTATTCCGGGGTTTTATGCTGTAGGTGAGGTAACTGGAGGTGTACACGGGACATGCAGATTGGGATCGAATGCCTTGTCTGAAATCTGGACCTTTGGGCGCACTGCCGGGAAGATGGCCGCCGCTGAGAAATCCTGGGTATAAACTTTTCCACATGTCAACATTACAATCTTTAGGGCAGGTTCGTTTAGTAACAGGGCTTTTGATGAAGCCTGATTTTCAGGTCCAGAGCAGAGTTGGAATCTAAGAAGGGAGGGGAGAATGGTTTATGCCAGGGAAAAGAAAACGTCCATTGCGGTTGATGCAGAGAGATGCCAGGGGTGCCTGATTTGTGTCATGCGCTGTAGCATGAGGTTTGATAAGTCATTTAATCCGGAGACATCCAGAATCAGGGTAATTATTCATTTTGATAGAAGCCCGGAAATTCATTTTACTGAAGAATGCGATAAATGTGGGATTTGCGCCAAGCATTGTCCTTCTGGCACCCTGATATTGGGAGAAAAAATCGCAGTCTGAACATAAGGAGAGGAACCGTATGGAAACCAGAGGGTGTGTCGGCAATATTTTGGAGGTTAATCTTACCAGCGGCGAGATTAATAAGGAACCGCTCGATAGAGAGCTTTGTGTGAAATATATTGGGGGCTGGGGCGTAAATGCTAAGCTGGCCTATAAGTTAATCAGGCCGGGTATGGATGCCCGTGAACCTGAGATGCCCCTTATATTTGGCGCCTGGCTTTTAAACGGAACTCCGAGTCCCGGGAGCCCGAAGAGCTTTCTTACAACCAAAGATGCTGCTTCGGGTGCAGTAGTTACGTCAGTGGGCAGCATGTATTTTGGTACCAGCCTTAAGTGGGCAGGCTATGATCATATGATTATCAAAGGAAAGGCGGAGAAACCGGTTTACCTGAAGATAGTTGACGATGATATTGAAATCTGCGATGCCGGTGACTTGTGGGGGCGTGATATAACTGAGACGACCGATGAGTTGAAAAGGAGATACGGAGGGACTTCTTCTGTCGCCTGCATCGGTCCTGCAGGGGAAAAGCTGGTGAACATAGCCATTATGTTTGTTGATTATTGTGGCACTTTCGGACGGTCTTTTGCCTCAAATCTTGGTTTCAGAAAGCTCAAGGCTATTGTTATAGTGGGAACCAAAGGGATTAGAGTTGCCGAACGGAAGCGTTTTATGAAGACTGTAAACAGACTGGCCTCCAGGGCCATGCGGGATCCTTTCCGGCAGGAATGGACGAACAGGGGGCTCTACTCTATATTTCATTTGTGGAATTCAGCAGGATATTTCACATGTAAAAACTTCTCTGAGGCCTTTCCTGAAAAGGATGCCTTTGAGATTTACGGCCCCCAACACTTTGACAGAGTTAAGCAGAGAGTCGTTGGATGCCCTTCCTGTATTGCCCCCGATAAGTTCTTTTTTAAGTTTGAGGGGGGTAAATTTAACGGACTTAAGATGATGGTTTCCACTCCCATTGACCCTGCCATGTCCTTTGGGATGCGAAACGGATTGAATGATTTTGACAGCGCCTGCTGGATGTTTGATCAGGCCAACCGCTTAGGTCTGGATGCCATGACTCTGAGCGCTTTAATTGGGCTTACCGCAGATCTCTATAAGCGCGGTATTATCACAAAAGCTGACACGGATGGTCTTGAACTCAAGCCCGGCTTTGATACCACCAGGATGTTGCTTGAGATGACCGCAGCAAAAGAGGGCTTCGGCGCTATTTTGGCTGAGGGATTCGAAGAAGTTGTCAAGAAATTTGGCCATAAAGAGGATGCCTGCCAGATCAAGGGTACGGAGCCGGATTTTGATGCCAGGGCCTCCCTGGGGGTAGAGGCCTTTACTTCTGTTGTAAATCCAAGGCCGGCCCATGATATGCCGGTAGGAGGTCTCACTGTGGCCAGAGGAAGAGAGCCTGGATTTTTTCGTAAAGTTGTCTCTGAGGTCGGCTATGTCCCGGAAAAGGCGATGGAAAGGGTGTTTGCAGAGGATGGCTTTAATTTGGGTCGGCTTACGGCTCACTATGAGAATTGGGCTACTATACTGAATTGCCTTGGAGTATGCTTTCGGATGCAAAATTCATCTCTATATAACCTTGAAATTGCATCAGATCTTTTCTCGGCAGCAACAGGTATCGAAAAGAACTCCCAAGAACTGCTTGAAGATGCGGAAAGGTCTTACAACCTTTACAAATTGCTTAATGTAAGGGAGGGCTTTGACAGGAAATACGATCGTTTTCCTGATAAATGGTTTGAGCCTTTGAGGCGGCCTGACAAGGGCGAAGATATGATCTTAACGGACTATTTTGAAAAAAAAAGGCTTACCAGGAAAGACATTGAGAAGATGCTCGATTCCTATTATGAGGAAAAAGGATGGGATATAAAAACAGGTCTTCCGACCCCTGAAAAACTCGATGAACTGGGGTTACCCGGCTTTGATAGTTAGCGACTATCCAGAAAATAATTCGACCACCAGGCTTTGCCCAATTCGGAAATAAGCATTTTCCCAAAAGGGCATGAAAATCAGTGGATTTACAACCGAGTGTAAATTCAGTTAGGGGGAAGCATAATGAGTAAGAGATCGCAGAAATTAAAAAAGGCTATCCACTATAAAAGCAGCATTGCACGACTATTCAGGGCTACTGGTGATTTTAAGTGTGAAACATTACCAAAGGCCGAATTAAGACCGGAGATAAGAATCTGTATCGAGAGACT
>JAFDJA010000194.1 GCA_019307745.1 Deltaproteobacteria bacterium
ATTATTGACAAACTGCCCTTTGATTCTCCGGGTGATCCGCTTGTGGCTGCGCGCATAGAATTGATTCGTAACAGGAAGGGAAATCCTTTTATGGAATATCAGATCCCTTCAGCTATAATATCCCTCAAGCAGGGGCTGGGAAGACTCATAAGAAACACTGCTGACAGAGGAATTTTTGCAATAATGGATTCCCGTATAATAAACAGCAGATATGGTCGTGCATTTATTGACAGCCTGCCCGAGATTCCATTGTGTCATGGCCTTGATAAAATAGGAGATTTTTTCAGGCAGACAGATTGATATAAGGATACTGTGTCTCAAAGGAATATTTTATGTCTATAAGACCATGGAAGATAGTTTCCAGTATTAAAACCAAGGCATATGAGATTTTTGCCCTCCGTAAAGATCAAGCACGTTCACCACGCACCGGTAATGTGCACGATTTTTATGTATTGGAAACAACAGACTGGGTGAATATTATCCCTATCACAAAGAAAAATGAAGTTGTGCTTGTTCATCAGTACAGGCATGGCATTCAGGATGTCACACTGGAGATCCCCGGTGGAATTATTGAAAATAATGATTCCCCTGAAATCGCGGCCAGAAGAGAACTTAGAGAGGAAACAGGTTACATGGCATCTGAGATGGTCCTTTTGGGAACGGTTCTTCCAAATCCGGCTTTTCTCAACAACCGATGCTATACCTATCTGGCTCCAGATGTGATTTTCAATGGGGAATTGGAACAGGACGATAAAGAGGATATTGAAGTAGTGCTCAGGCCTGTTGCCGAGATTCCTCAGCTCATTCAAAGTGGAGAGATATGTCACTCTCTTATTATTGCAGCCTTTAACCGCTTCTTTAACGAGTATGGAAACGAGAGATTGTAAATTGGACATATGGTTTTATCTTTGTTTCAATAAATTTATCCGGTAACTATGCCTTATGAAGATTGGATCAATTAAACTAGACAATTGGTTGGCAATGGCTCCCCTGGCAGGTGTTACCAACCTCCCTTTCCGTCTCCTGGTCAGACGACTGGGGGCAGGACTGGTAGCTACGGAAATGGTAAGTGCCATGGGTCTTGTGCACGACCAGAGGAAAACTCACGCTTATATAAAGAGCCACTTGGATGAAAAGCCTCTCTCTGTTCAGATATTCGGGGCAAGACCTGATGTTATGGCAAAGGCAGCGCAGATTGTGATCGATGCCGGAGCAGATATTGTGGATATCAACATGGGATGTCCTGTAAAGAAAGTTACCAGGACTGGTGCAGGTGCCGCCCTTCTCCAGGACCTTAAACAAATTGAGCAGATGGTCTCCGCAGTGCGTGTCGTCTGCAGTGTCCCTCTGACCGTCAAAATCAGATCAGGGTGGTCCCGGGAGAATCCTGTTGCTTGTGAGGCAGCCCGAGTGATAGAAAACTGTGGATCAGATGCTCTTACCATACATCCGAGATATAGGACGGAGTTTTTTTCAGGTTGTGCAGACTGGGGCGTTATTCGCAGGATTAAAGAACAGGTAAACATTCCGGTAATAGGAAACGGGGATGTTGTTTCCCCGTCTGACGCACTGAAAATGAGAGAAGAGACCGGGTGTGATGGAGTAATGATCGGTAGGGCTGCTATGGCAAACCCATGGATTTTCAGGCAGATTCTGCAGATGGAAAAGGGGGAAACTGTTCAGATCCCTGATTTGACTGAAAGGAGGGGACTGATCATGGAACATTATGATCTTTTGTCAGAATCCATGGGTGAGCACAAGGCTGCCCTTAATATGAGAGGGTTGCTTTTGAGGTACACTAAGGGCCTTGCTTACAGTTCCAGATTCAGGGGTAGGATTACCAGTATCAAGGATCTGAAGTCCCTGGCTTCAACAATGGATGAATATTTTTCTGTCCTTGGAAGTCATTATCAGGAGACAAAGGATTGAAAAATCAGGAAAAGCTTGGTATCTGAGTTTAACTATCACGCCATGGTGTGACAGCGAGGCTCTGAACATTGGGATCCGTTATCCAGGAGTGGTCAGGGGAACTGTTTCGCTATCAAATAAACGAGCTTTATATCGCATTTTGGGACAAACCGGAGTTGATGCCTGGTACAATTTCAGATAGTACTTTGAAATGCGATTCGCTGTTATGGGGCATGCGTGGCACCTTTTAAAACGTCAAACTCTTAAAATGTTTTTTATGATTGGCAAATTAGGGGCACTTCAATATTTTCACAGCTCAAAAATGGTTGAAGGAGCTTTTTTCATCTAAGGTGTATATGTTTTGAAAATAAGACTTGCAAAAACATCAGGGTTCTGCATGGGAGTACGCAGGGCCATGGAGATGGCACTGGCAGAGGCCAATAAGGGAAATGCCCGGTTCTTCACATTCGGCCCGCTTATTCATAACAGGCAGGTACTTGAACTTCTTGAATCAAAGGGCGTTAGGTCAGTTGTGGATATCTCAAGTCTGGATAAAGGCACAATCTTGATTAGAGCTCATGGGATTCCACCGGAACAACGTAAACAGTTAAAGAATTCAGGATTAAGGCTCCTTGATGGCACCTGTCCCCGTGTTGCCAAGGTTCAGGCAATTATCCGATACCATACAAAAAAAGGCTATACACCGGTTATTATCGGAGAAAAGGATCATGCTGAGGTTATAGGACTTGTGGGATATGGTCTGGGGCAGGCAAAAGTGATCAATCACCCTTCGGATGTTGAAAATCTACCTGATATGGAAAAAATTTGTGTTGTAGCCCAGACTACTCAGGATGAGCGCATCTTTAGTGAGATGACCGGCAGGATTATAGAGCGATTTCCTGATGCGTTGATTTTCAATACTATCTGTGATGAGACTCATAGTCGACAAGATGAAGTCAGGTCTCTTGCAAGGCATGTGGATGGAATGGTAGTTGTTGGGGGGTATCATAGCGGAAATACAAGAAGATTGGCTCAGATTTCTCGAGATGCAGGGATTCCTACCTTTCACGTTGAAACAGAAAAGGAACTGGACAAGGAAAAGTTTTCGTATATGGGTGTAGTAGGAATTATTGCAGGCGCATCCACTCCAAACTGGATGATAACCAATGTTGTAAAAAAGATGGAAAATATCCGCAGTCGCAAGGATATATTTATTGGCAGATTAATTAAACATACACTTAAATTTCTGCTCCTGAGTAATCTCTTGGTGGCCATGGGTGCATTTTCTCTATCTTATGCAATCACTGTCTTAACTGGCAGTAGAGGTAAAGTCATATTTCCTCTGCTTGCCTTTTTCTACGTTTATGCCATGTATGTACTGAACCGTTTTCTGGAAAGAGGTGCCAGCGCTTATAATGATCCGGAAAGAGGAGGTTTTCATAAAAAACATAGATTTTTTCAAATTCTAACAGGAATTGCAGCTACTATTGGAGCGCTTATTTTTTCATATCATATGGGTATGGCTGTTTACTCCGCCATGGCAGGCCTGTGCATCCTTGGCATTATATACAGTTTTCCCATAGTGCCTTTTAGCCGGAAGTATCTTTGGAAATATTCCAGGATCAAAGATATCCCAGGCTCCAAGACCTTTTCAGAATCATTTGCATGGGCCTCAGTGATTGTTTTACTTCCTTTGCTGAAATATGGCTGGGCAGAATGGGCTGCATCTGTTGTGTCATTTTATTTTGTGTTATCAATATCCTATGTCAGGTCCGCTTTTCTGGACATTCTCCAGATGCAGGGAGACATGATAGTAGGCGCAGAGACTCTCCCCATTGTCCTGGGAGAGAAGAGGACCATACGTCTTTTAAAAATGATCATTGTTTCGACCGCATTGCTTTTGCTCATATCTCCTGTCCTAAATCTTGTCAGCCCATTTGCCTTTCTTCTCCTCCTTTGTCTAATACCTTTGGCCATCTGCCTTCAGATATACGATGAAAACCGAATCTATCAGGGTCCCCGCATTGAGTATCTGGCAGAAGGGGGTTTTATTCTGGCCGGAATTATGGCCTTAATCTGGCAGGGGGTGACGTGACCGGAGTAAGTGTGATAATCCCTACGTTAAATAGGGCAAGGAAGGTGGTTCGGGCTGTATCCTCAGTCCTTGAGCAGACCTTTAAGGATTTTGAAATCATTGTAGTTGATGACGGATCTGATGATGGAACAACTGAGCTGCTGGAACAGTTTGGTGACGGGATAATGTGTCTGCGTAATGGTAAAACTCTGGGAGTATCTGCTGCCAGGAACAGGGCCATCAAGGCATCAGAGGCACCCCTAATTGCATTTCTTGATTCAGACGATTACTGGCTGCCTCAAAAATTAAAGGTTCAGACAGATTTTTTCAGGAATAATCCGGATGCGGTTGCCTGTCAGACTGACGAGGTATGGGTCAGAAAAGGCCGCCGAGTTAATCCTATGAAAAAACACATCAAACCGTCCGGGGATATATTTGAGGATTCCCTGAGGCTGTGTCTTGTGAGCCCTTCTGCCGTAATCCTGAGGCGCTCACTTCTGGATGAGGTTGGCATTTTTGATGAGGAGTTCCCAGTTTGTGAGGATTACGACCTGTGGTTGAGGATAGGCTGCTTATATCCTATATGGTTGATAAAGGATAAATTTGTAATAAAAGAGGGTGGTCACGATGATCAGCTCTCTTCCAGTATTAAAGGTATGGACAGATTCAGGATAAGGTCCATGCTCAAACTTCTTGACACGGGTGGTCTGAACACCGCCCAGATCAAGGCAGTACAGAAGGAACTCAGTGTAAAGTGTCATA
>JAFDJA010000195.1 GCA_019307745.1 Deltaproteobacteria bacterium
TGAGGCTGCTCCATTATGACATAACCAGAAGGGACCTGCCTGTAATAAATACCTTTGTTAACATAATGCACAATGCCGGAAACAATAATTGTTGAATATCCCTTTGGGAGTTCATCTATTACAGCCCCTGGAGGTGCTTTGACTATTTCATAGCCCGTATCAACAGGCTCGTAAAAAACTTCATTGTGATAATAATAGATCTCTCCCCTGGCAATGGTCTCCTTAACGTGTTCCGGTATCTCATCAACCTCCGCCCCTTCAGGTGCAGGCACTATCTCATATCCGTAAGGCCCCTTCAGGTAAAAGATATGGTCGTAAACATAATACTTTTTCTCTCCGACAACAACCACGTCAAAACCTTTTGGCAGCTTAACAATTACTCCATAGAAATATTCGTCCCGGCCTGATTTTTTATCCTTACTGAACCCCTCTTCGCGTAACAGTACTGAAAAAAAAATAATACCTGTAATAATGAGCATTGTGTGAATTGATTTGTTGACCATGTTCATGTTCCTCTCTATTATTGAGCCTGATAAACGGCTGTCATGGTCTTGCTCATAAATGCTTTATAATTTGTCCGCATACATTAATTTGAAAATTACTAAAAAAAACCTGCAACTGCCATTACCCCGGTTTTGATTTATCGGACACGATGATTGGTCTCAACGGTATAAGAACTTTGTTCAATTGATTTATACTAGCAGAATATTAGTGATAATACAATCATTGTTTAAGGATCAGCGGGTTGTAAAAAATAGCGAAAAATGGTCATTGAACACATGTCCTTTACAATTTTCATACTTGTGCGATAATTTTATGAATAAGTGCCGAAATGATCTGGAGAATGAATAAGGGTGTCAACCAATGGAGGAAACATGAACAATTCGCGTATTATTACGCTTCTCTCCGATTTCGGGACAATTGATCCCTATGTGTCGATGATGAAGGGGGTAATCCTGTCAATCAATCCGGCGGCGGTTCCCCTGGATATGAGTCATAATATCAGGCCGGGTGACATATTTCAGGCTGCTCGTTTTCTCCGTGAAGCATATCCGTTTTTTCCTGAAGGCACAATACATGTGGCTGTTGTTGACCCCGGTGTGGGAGGCAGCAGGCGGCCTATAGCCCTTGAGGCGCACGGTCATCTGTTTATAGGGCCGGACAACGGCCTCTTCTGGCCTGTGATCAATGATTGCGTGGATGTCAAAATTGTCCACCTCAAAGAAGACAGATATTTTTTACAGAATGTTACAGAAACATTTCACGGAAGAGATCTGTTTGCCCCTGTTGCCGCCCATGTTTCAATGGGAAAGAGGTTTGGCCGGATGGGAGAAGAGATAGATGACCCTGTAAAGCTTACATCTTCAGTGCCGCATGAGAAGAACGGGGCCCTTTTAGGAAAGGTTGTCTGGATTGACAACTTCGGGAACCTCATTACAAATATCAGCCGTAAGGATATGGAGCATTTTATCGAATCCGGCCAGCCGATTATTTTTGCGGGTGATTTCGAGGTTAAAAAATTTTGCGGGACCTACTCTGAGGTCGGCAAGGGTGAAATCCTCGCCCTGATAAACAGCTCTGATATGCTGGAGATATCGGTGAACCAAGGCAGGGCTGATGTATATACAGGCACAGATCTACAAAAAGCCGTCGGCCTTGATGTCAGGGTGATTAGAGGTGAAGGCGGTTAAAAAACGGTTCCCCCGTTAACATAATTTATACATCATCATGTTGTCGGAAGATTTGACAGGGACCTCAGGTATTCTTCCCATTCTATTGGCAGTAGGTATTTCTTTTTGTTGTTGCATTCTTTACAGGAAGGTACAATGTTGCCTTTACTGCTCTTCCCGCCCCTGCTGAGAGGAACCACATGATCCATGGTAAGGTTGGCCAGGCCTACCTTTCTGTTGCAGTAGTGACATTTCTCCTCACTGGTCTTTCTCATCCACCAGGCTGTTTTTCTGAGCTTCCGGGCCTTTTCCTTTTCTTTTCTTATATCCTGTTCGCTGATAATATCAAACATCATTTATAAAAGTTCTTTCCGGATTTTATCCGGCCATTTGGGCCTCAGGCAATTATTTCTTTGGATTTGATGCCGAGAATATAGGAGCCTTTGTTTTTTCCATTCTCTGCTTTGGTGATGTGGCTGACGGTTCCATCCAACTTGATCATTGCCCATTTGGCAAAAAAGGTTATGTTTTTTATCCTGTTCCCTTTTTGGAGAATATCTATAAGGTCAACGCTTTTCTCATCTATTATAAGGCCAAGACCGTGTTGAGAATAATCCGAAACATTCAATTTATATTTCTTTACCTTTTTTCCATGCGTAATTTCGAATTCAGTAGAGATCAGATCTGACGCACTAAGAAAGCTCCTTTCTTCCCTCCGCTGATTCATGATCTCAATAGATTCCGGCAGTTTCAGAATAAATCCATAATATGGAGGGGTGCTGTTTATGCCGTTATATGTAAGCGCGCTCCTGATTGTTTTTTCCTTTATCTGAAATTCGAGGTTTATCCCGGTAGCGGACTGTATCAGAGAGTTCCCGGAATCAGGCATAAGCTTTTCAATAATGATTACAGGTTGTTTCCCTATCTGTGAGGTCGGATCATCCTGATTGATTGCAATAATCCTTGTGGTAAAATCTGCACCCTCGCCTTCCATCAGGACTTTTACTTCTGTTTTCTCTGAAATCAGCAATCTGAACATCTGCGTAATTTTAGGTTTATTTGAAAAAGTTTGCCACATCACTGTTACAACCTCATGTATAAAAAAAAGAGTGAATGCTTAAATTCTGTAAGTAAATCCTGACTTCTTCCTTTTTGATCAGCAGGGAAAAGATCAATTCGCCTCCCTCACAATTATAATAAACGGTTCATGCTGTAAACAAACAAGATTTATCCCAAAAACCTTGATTTTGACACTCAAGTCATGTTTTTTTATCATTATTCCAAAATTCTACTATTCAATATAGGTGTCATAAAACCGGCGCATTAAAAGACGTGTTATTTCAGCATGTTGCTTTTTATGATACACTTTAACATTGTTTATGCAAGATTCAGGTTATTATAATCCGGAAACCTGTTGTCCGGAAAGAAAAATTGATTGAACCTCGTGGCCTGCAAACTTAGCATTTTTAAAAGAAAAGCCAAAGTGGTTTTTTCAGCATGCTGAAACTATCATATTGACTGTCAAAAACAGAAGTGATAGTACCTGAATCTTGCAGGAATTGAGTTTACTGACCCTGGAATCCTGGAATTAGATTGCGGTACCCTTCAATATTGTTTATGCAAGATTCAGGTAATAAATTTTCAATAATGCCTATCGACTTTCAGCAGCTCATGGAACCGGCCCTTCAAGAGGGGCTCAAAGGTTTAGAAAAAGGAGAAGTTCCAGTAGGCGCAGTTCTTGCCGGACCCGATGGTAAAATTATAGCAAGAGCCCACAATCAACCTGTCTCCACGCAGGATCCCACCGCGCACGCTGAGATCCTGGTCCTGAGGAAAGCAGGAGCGCTGCAGGGGAATTATCGTCTTTTAGATTGTACCCTTGTTGTTACTATTGAACCCTGCCCTATGTGCATGGGCGCGGCATTGAACGCGAGGATCTCCAGGCTGGTCTTTGGTGCGTTTGATCCGAAAGCGGGAGCTGCCGGCTCGCTTTATAATCTGGCGGAAGATAGCCGCCTGAATCACCGGATAGAGGTAATATCCGGGGTTATGGAAAAGGAGTGTGCTGATCAGCTCAGGGATTTTTTCCGTGCCCGTAGGGGAAAACAGTCCTGATACAGCCTGATGCGGTTCAAGCAAGTTTCGGAGAGGTACCGAAGTGGTCGTAACGGGGTCGACTCGAAATCGATTTGTCCTGTTAATAGCGGGGCACGTGGGTTCGAATCCCACCCTCTCCGCCATTACTTCCAAGTAAAATCAGCAGGTTACGCCATTTTCTGAGCTCATTTTTCATGGGCGGAACGTGGGCGGCAATTCTTATCCATCTTAATAACTTTTCCCTTGCTCCGAATCTTCTGTGACGCTGTTCTTTCTTTAGCTGCATCCACCTGTAAATATCTATCAAAAGCAGCATTAGTTCTGTGCCCTGTCAGGTCTTTCCGAATCTCTTCCGGTGTCATATATTCTCTTGCTGCAGTTACTGTGCTGTGTTTTGTACCTCCATACAGGTCAACACCATTAATACCTAAATTTTTACATGCCTTATGCCAATATTTCCATAGGTAGTTATCTCCGAACTTACTGCCATATTTTCGTTCTGCTAGGCCATTCTGCCCGGCTATGTGCCGAAAAAGATATATATCCGGCATTCCCCTGACACATGACTTTATAAAATCTATGTCCTCATCCAACAGATATAATCTTTTAGACTGTCCCTCTTTGGATTTATGAATCCACATAATGCCAAGATTTAGGTCAATATCCTTTTCTTTAACCTGTATCAGTTCCCCAGGTCGGACTTTCGGATACGATGCCAGCATGAAGATGCCAAACCATATTTTAGGATTATGTATGGAGATCTTTTTTACTGCCCTGCTCCCCTAAAACTGGACCACCAGATATGTTAGAATCCTCAAAAAGTGAAAAGGAGGATTCTGATGAAGGGCAAACGTTTTAGGGGAGCAGGGCAGGAGAAGATTTTGAGTTTGATCAGGAAACTCAGTTGTTTATTAAGAGACGTTCACTGTAAATTGAGCACTGATGCACAGTGTTTGTGCGGGAGTGTCAGATAT
>JAFDJA010000087.1 GCA_019307745.1 Deltaproteobacteria bacterium
TCTTTCAATCTACATGGCATCAATGTCAGACCTTATTAGGTTTTTAAAGCAATATTGGCAAATGGATTTCGGGCTGTATGTGTGTTGGGGATTTCAATGGGTCTTTCCGACAGAATTGATTTTGCTATATATTCCCCAACTTATAATGGCTCAATGCTTACAAAATTAAGGTATCAATAGTATGATTTTCGCCTCTTATCCTGCTTACCTATTATTAATCCGAGAACAAAACCGCAAAGAACCACTGCTCCGCCCATACCAAAGAAGATATTTCTTTGAGATGTAGTTAATTTCTCATTTTTTCTTGTCAGCATATCCAGGTTTTTCAGAGTGGAGTCATGCTCGGATTTTAAACGCAGATAGTCAGTTGATTCCAGTTTTAACGACCTGTATTCGTCTTCCGATTTCTTTATAGATTTTTCAAGCTGGGCCAGCTCTGCGTTTAGTGCCTGTTCCCTGCCCACAGACTCTTTGTTTTCCATTTGAGCAGACGTCAGCTTTTGTTTGAGCTTGTCATTTTCCTGTTTCAGGGCCTTTGCCTGATCCTCCCATGGGATACGTGTTGTCAGATAAAAACTTTTGACCCACCCGCTTAGCTTGTTGTTGTCTGGGTCAAAAAGTTGTACCTGACTCCATTCGCCCTGTGTTTCAATGACTTCAACAGGCTGGCCAACAGCTAGATATTTCAGGATAAGATGTTCTATGCTGGGGCCCCTCCGAAGGGAGATCATACAGGAATCCGCAATGTAGGCCTTTGATGCCCAGGCTGTCTGGACTGCCAGGAATAATCCAAAGACTGTTAGAACGATATATGTCAAGCTCTTCATGTCCGCTCCTGTTTTTAAACGTCGGTATAATTGCATTAAGAATAAGAAAAGAATCAATTTCCACTATAGCCAATGTCTGATTTATAGCCTGGATCCCGAACCATATTAGATGGTTGGAGCAGGATTCAGATATATAGTAATGATCAAGAAACTGTGAAAGAGACACCGTGTGATTCAAATGTCTTCATTTGACTCACAGGCTCTATCTGATACATACCTTCCTGACCTGTAGTATGTCAGTGGCCCCGAGAAACACTTTTCTGATGCCATCCTGCATTAAAGTGGTCATGCCGTCCTTTATTGCCTGTTCTCTCAGGTCTTCCATCTTCTCCTTTCCCTGGATAAGCGACTTCATCGCGTCTGTTCCGTCAAGGAGCTCAATAAGACCCGCCCTTCCACGGTATCCTGTGCTGCTGCATTTTTCGCACCCATTAGGGCGATAAAGTGTCAGGTCGTCGTTAAAGGGGAATCCGAGTGTTTCAAAGCCCTCGCCATAGGCGCGCACCAGATTGTCATACTCCTCCTTGGAGGGTTGGTAGGCCTCTTTGCAATCCTTGCACAGGGTCCTGACAAGACGCTGTGCAAGCACACCCAGCAGTGCGTCTGCAAAGTTGAATGGGTCCATGCCCATATCAAGGAGCCTGGTAATGGTCTCAGGGGCGCTGTTGGTATGCAGGGTACTAAAGACAAGGTGCCCGGTAAGTGAGGCCTCTATTCCGGTTGCCACGGTCTCATGGTCTCTCATCTCTCCCACCATAATCACGTCAGGGTCAGCCCTGAGAAATGATCGCATGGCAGCAGAAAAATCAAAGCCGATCTTTGGCAGGACCTGTACCTGGCGAAGCCCCCTTTGTGTTATTTCAACCGGATCCTCAGCGGTCCATATTTTTGTTCCTGGCTTGTTAATCGCATGCAGGGCAGCATGAAGGGTGGTGGTTTTACCGCTCCCTGTAGGCCCTACAACAAGAAAGATGCCGTATGGCTGGTTAATACATTTGTTTAGAAGTTCAGAATTCCTTTCATTAAACCCCATGGCCTCAAGCGGGATAGGTTCTCCCGCAGCAAGGATACGCATAACCACATCCTCTTCAGCACCCACAGTTGGAATAGTCGCCACTCTCAGCTCTATGTCAATAGGATAAAATCTCTTGAATTTGATCTTGCCGTCCTGGGGCTTTCTTCGTTCAGAGATATCCAGCTCAGACATAATTTTTATCCTGGATACGACCGCTTTTCTGAAGTGATATGGGACTGTCTGGTACTTGGTACAGGTCCCATCTATCCTGAATCTGATATCCGCACCCTCTTTTCCCGGATACGGTTCAATATGAATATCTGAACAGTTCTTTTTATAACCGTCTACAATTATTTTGTTTACAAGTTTGACAATAGTGCTGTCATCTTCGCTTGCCATGTTCGGGTCGTCCTCTTGGTCATGTTCATCTCCCCCCTCAGTACCAAGATTGCCCAGCAGGTCATCTATTGATCCGTCATCACTCATAACCGGGGTTCCAAAAAAATAATCCAGAAACTGCAGGATATCCTCCTTCAGGCCCACAGCAAACTCATACTCCTCAGCAGGGATAAGAGATTTAACACTATCAATCTTGTCTAGCCGTCCGGGGTCGTCTATCAGGATTCTAACCTTCCCGTCCCTTCTCTCCAAGGGGACCCAATGGTTGTTTCTCAAATAAACCTGTTTGAGTTTTGCTAGCAGGTCCCCTGGTATGGGGAAGCTGCTGTCATAAGGGACGTATTCGCAATTGTAAAATTTTCCAAGAGACCGGCCCACATCTGTCTTTTTGATCTTCATTTCATTGATGAATATGGATTCAATAGATTCCTTTCGTTCACGGGATTTGATAATGGCTTGTTCCAGCTCTTTTAAAGTTATGAAGTTGTTGTTAAGGAGGTAATCAAATTTTGTCGGGGCTGTCTTTTTCTGGGAGAGTTTTTTGTGGTTAAAAAAGGCGATTCCAAGGACCTTTGTCATCTCTGCCGCAGAGTTCTGATCATCCAGGGTGAATCTTTCTCCAGTCTTTTTATTGATCAGTTGGAGCACTCCGATGACATATTTTTTGAAAAATATTGGGACTGTGAGGATTTGTTTTGTTACAAAGTCGGTTTTTTGGTCCCAGCTTTGATCAAAGGAGAGGTCTTTATTAATCATTGCCAACTCCTGTTTGTCATAGGCATCTGCTATGTTGGTAAGTTGTGCGCTGTTGGCCGTATATCCCGCGATACTATGGTTGTTTATGGGGACGCGGATCTCATTAAGTTCCGGTCTTCCCACTTTGAATCGTGAATATATCTCTTTTGTTTTACTATCCACCACGTAGATAGTTATTCTTTCCGCATCGAAAAGGCTTAGTATCTGATCCTTCAGATTAATAAGAATCTCATTAATGTTTTTGGCAGAATGAATCTGGTTGCCAATATCATTAAGGGCCTTGTAGTAAAACAGTTTATCCTTTTGTCCATTCTGACTCATATTCTTATTTGCCATTTTTCTCATCCTGTTATGTTAGTCACCTGCAGGCAGATAGACTATTCGGTTGACAGTTAAAATAAGACCTTTTTGTAATGGATGATGTTATCCTAGATCATTTGGAGTTAATTATAAAGATAAAAAAAGAAAAATATGGCATGATTATGGCGTGAAATATAGGAAACTGATTGACTCTGAATATTTGTTAAAATATATATATTATTAATATTTTTTATTATAAGGATTGAACCTATCGTTTTTAATTTTTTTTCATGCTTAGAAAGGAGGAAAAGATGAACACAAAAAAGATTGTTTTACCTGAATCTGAAATACCACGGCAGTGGTATAATATTATGGCGGATATGCCAACTCCCATGGAACCGCCTCTTCATCCCGGGACAGGTCAACCGGCTGGGCCTGACGACCTGTCACCAATCTTTCCCATGGCCCTTATAGAGCAGGAAGTGAGCCAGGATCAGGTCATAGATATCCCTGATGAGGTGCTAGAAAAATATCTTATCTGGCGACCCACCCCTATGTACAGGGCATACGAGCTTGAAAAACATCTGGATACCCCTGCCAGGATTTATTTTAAGAATGAGGGAGTGAGTCCAGCGGGCAGTCATAAGCCGAATACGGCTATTGCCCAGGCCTATTATAACAAAATGGCCGGGACCAAAAAGATTACCACGGAAACCGGAGCAGGTCAGTGGGGCAGCGCCCTATCCATGTGCTGTTCCTTTTTTGGAATTGAGTGCAAGGTTTTTATGGTCAAGATCAGCTATAATCAGAAACCCTACCGCAGGCTTATGATGGAGACATGGGGAGGAAACTGCATTCCCAGTCCCAGCAATCAGACCAACGCGGGCAGGAAGATTCTGGAGCAAAATCCAGAGTCACCAGGCAGCCTGGGTATTGCAATCAGTGAGGCAGTAGAGGCAGCTGCCATGGATGACGATACAAAATACTCCCTTGGCAGCGTATTAAATCATGTGCTGCTTCACCAGACTGTTATTGGTCTTGAATGTCAGAAGCAGATGGCCATTGCTGGTGACTATCCAGATGTGGTTATTGGGTGCGCTGGCGGCGGCAGCAATTTTTCTGGTTGTGCCCTGCCGTTTGTGAGGGATAAGATTAATGGCAAAGAGATTGATATAATCGCTGTTGAACCTGCTTCATGTCCTACCTTGACCAGGGGACCCTTTGCATATGATTTTGGAGACGCTGTTCAGATGACTCCCCTTCTTCCCATGCACACACTTGGCCACAGCTTTGTTCCGGAACCAATCCATGCAGGCGGCTTGAGGTATCATGGCATGGCCCCTATTGTTAGCCAGCTTCTCCTGGATGACCTGATTCGTGCGGAATCTATATCCCAGATGGAAACATTTCAGGCAGGCATTACTTTTGCCAGGACCGAAGGATTTATCAGCGCACCAGAGACGAATCATGCAGTGGCAATGGCTATACGCGAGGCGATCAAGGCAAAGGAGGAAGGCAAGGAGAAGACGATCCTTATTAATTGGAGTGGTCATGGTCTTGTGGATATGGCAGCCTATGAGGCCTATCTTTCAGGCAAACTGGCAGATCATGCCTTACCGGAGGATGAGATTCACAGGGCACTGGATGATATTGCGCCTCTCCCAAAGCCTAAGCAATACAAACCGGGAACTATTTTATAATAGTTGTTTAGCTGTTCACACCGGGGCACCATGTATGGTCTCCGGTGTTTTCTTTGATTCAGATATTGCAGTAGCTTTTTACTGCAATATCTGAAAATATAAAAAATATTCAACCAGCATATGTTTTTCATCCCTAAATGGTGCCCAATATGGTACGAGCATTGATTTAATGACTGGATCTGGGCTGTATCAAGGAAAGATGTAACCAATACCTTTTGAGGCTCGGTATAAGGTATAATAAATATGAACAAAGAGATAACACCTCCTGGTGATGATTACTTTATACGCTGCCCAAGGCTGGGCCACCAGATATATTTTTCTTATTGCCGTTCAGAGAACATGGGGCAGCCCTGTTTTAAGACACTCGACTGCTGGTTTGAGCATTTTTCAGTAGATGAGTACCTAAGGCATGAGCTGGAACCTGAAGAATGGGAAAAGGTATTTGAAAGGCAAGTGAAGCCCAAGGTCCAGTCTCTGATGGAGCTTGTTGACCAGGCCAAAAAACATCAATAATCAGGATTCAAAAACGAGTTTGCACCTCTTGCAGACATCTGTCTTGAGCTGTTTGTGACCGCACTGGGGACACATGGTGAAATTTTCCAGGGGCTCTATCCTCAGGGTGGCTTTAACCTGTTTGCTCTTATTAAATATGTTGTATTCCTGTATATCCACTTTACCACCAGCATGATGAACAGCATCTGCATACTGTTTTGCATAACCAGGGGATAGGTCTTCTTTCAAAATAACCGGTGCCTTTGAGATAATCTGTTCCACCACGGTCTCTGGAACTCCAAGTCGAGACATCCCTGTGCTGAAAATGCCCCTGGTTTCATAAAGGCCCAGAAAGATGATACGATACTTCTTGACCATCTATCTCAGTCCTCCTGGTAATATCTGCTGTAAAATGGGCCGGGTCGGGTTATTTTGTATGTATGGATAGGTTTTGTCTTTGGCATGTCTATGTCCAGTTCGTATTATTCCAGACAGGCCTTAACAAAGCCGTGAAAGAGTGGGGCAGGTGTTTCCATCCTGGATTTCAGCTCTGGGTGGGCCTGGGTTGCCACAAAATATTTCAGGTCAGGCAGTTCAATGAATTCCACCAGCCTGCCATCAGGAGAGTTACCCGAAAAGACCATTCCATTTTTAATGAGGGTTTCATGATAGCTGGGATTTACTTCATATCTGTGCCGGTGTCTTTCAGAGGCAACACTCGCATTATAAAGTGATCTGACCAGAGAACCGTCTTTAAGGTCTGCAGGGCAGGCTCCAAGTCTCATTGTCCCGCCCTTGTTACTTATATCCTTCTGTTCAGGAAGTATATCAATAACCGGATGGGGCGTATCTGCATCCATCTCAGTTGAATTGGCCTCTTTTAGACCACATATATTTCTGGCAAATTCAATAACAGCCATGTGCAGTCCCAGGCAAAGGCCCAGAAAGGGAATGTTCTGCTCTCTGGCTATACGTATGATCTCTATTTTGCCCTCAGAACCTCTTGAACCGAATCCTCCGGGTACAACTACACCGTTAACACCATTTAGAACGGACGGATCATTCAGATCAGTGGTTTCAACCCATTTAAGATTGATTTTACAGCTCAAGTGAGCTGAGCAGTGGTTAAACGATTCGACAATTGAGGCATAGGAGTCCTCAAGTTTTGTGTATTTTCCACACATGGCAACTGTGATCTCTTTTTTGGGATGTCTAAGGTTTTCTACGAGGAGTTTCCATTTTCTCAGGTTTGGAGGACTGTATATGTTAAGCTTCTTATGGAGTATTGCCGGAAGTCCCTCCTCTTCAAATACAAGGGGTATCTCATAGATATCTTCCACATCAAGACCGGTAATAACCGCCTCAGACTCCACATCGCAGAAGCTTGAGATTTTTTCCTTTATCTCTTTTGTCAGGACCTCTTGGCATCTTCCAATGATAATGTCCGGAAAAATGCCCCGCTGCTTTAGCAGGTTGACACTCTGTTGTGTGGGTTTTGATTTTTGTTCATTCACACCATATGGTACAGGGACATATGTGAGGTGCACGAAGAGTGTATTCTGCCTGCCAGCTGCCTCTTTCAAGTGCCTGACAGATTCAAGAAAGAGTTCATTTTCTATGTCACCCACTGTTCCGCCTATCTCCACAATTACAAGATCGGCCTTTTCCTCTGAGGCGATATCAAAAATGTGGTTTTTTATCAGATCCGTGACATGTGGTATATACTGAACAGTCTTTCCCAGGTAATCTCCTCTACGTTCCTTCTGTCTGACCATATCAAAGACCTTGCCCATGGTAAGGTTCCATGATGACTTGCAGGTTACTCCCAGAAAACGCTCATAGTGACCAAAGTCCATATCTACTTCGCCACCGTCATCTAGCACAAAGACCTCCCCATGCTCATAGGGATTCATGGTGCCGGGGTCCACATTGAGGTATCCGTCGCATTTTATGGGGATTATCTTGAGTTTCGAAGAGAGAAGATGGCCTATTGATGCTGCAGCGATCCCTTTTCCAAGTCCTGAAAGAACGCCGCCCGTAATAACAATAAATTTGGTGGGCATGTTTGTAATATCTCGAAATTATTGGGTTATGTATTGTAGGTTGGTCCAGTTAACTATTTGTCGCAATTATTATAAATTTTCTGAAAAGCGATTTTATTTGGAAACTTATATTGAAAAATCTACCAGAATACTCTGTTTAGTCAAGCCAAAAATCAGGTCGGGTTAATTATGTGTGGTTGTGAGATTGTTTAAAAGCAGTGAATCCTTGTAAAATGTCAATAAAAAATGATTGTGATAAATGTTGAAATAATTTTAAGTCACACAATATATGATATGTTTCAGAAAATAAACCACAATATGTTGTTGTTTAGAGTTGACATTGATTTTTAAAGTTAATATATTGGTCACTGTTTATGTGAAGTATCATTATTGTCAAAACAGGAGGACCTGTTATGCTGCAAAAGATACTTGTTGTTGATGACCAAGCTTATCTATTGTCCATGATCGTGGAGGCCCTCCAACTTGCCGGCGATTATGATGTGGAGCAGGCAAGTAACGGTAAGGAAGCAATCGATAAATATAAAGATTTTCAACCTGATCTTGTTGTTATGGATATAGAGATGCCTGTCATGGATGGATATGAGTCATCATCTAAAATCAAATCTTTTGATCCTTCCGCCAGGATCCTGGTATTGACTGGTAATCCAGGCGATTTCAGGGCCAGGAAATCTCTAGAGGAAGGCCTTGCCTTGACCCTTCTTAAAAAACCGATTAAGCTACTGGATTTAAACAGGATTGTTAAGGAAAGTCTTTGTGCGCATGCCTGAATCTTCTGATATTGTGTTAATTCCAGCAAAATCCCTTTAATATAATATGGCTTTTTGAGGCAAGCTCCTGTATGTACTGCTGTATGTGTGAGATATTTGCCAAGGTATACCTGTGAGCTGTTAGAACAGTGCACGGTTTTTTTTGTCCTGATATCTGGTAAAAGAGTCAGGTTTAAAAACAACAAGAATTCATTTTAATAATGGGATTGAGGTGCCACTTTAGCTCCTCATGATTGTTGGATATATAAGCCACCTATTATAAAAAGAGATTATGACTACTGTTATTGCCATAGTAGGCCGATCCAATGTGGGTAAATCCACCTTTTTTAACCGTGTTTCCAGGTCGAGAAGCGCCCTGGTGGATGATCAGCCCGGGATCACCAGAGATAGGATCTCCGCCACTGTTCAGGTTGGAGGGACTTCATTTAAGCTGATAGATACCGGGGGATTTGATGATCTTGGGCAGGATCCTCTCCTTGACAAAGTGAGAGATCAGGTGAAGATTGCTATCAGCCAGGCGGATCGTATTATATTTCTAGTGGATGGCCGTCAGGGAATTATTTCGGGGGATGAGGAGATGGCCCGGATTTTGCGGCAGTCAGAAAAGAAGGTCTATACTGTGGCAAACAAGATCGACGGCCCGGAACATGACCATCTGGCAAGTGATTTTTATCAGTTGGGTGTGGAAATGGTCTATCCCGTTTCAGCTGCCCATGGGTATGGCCTGAAAATCCTTCTTGATGATATTGTCCAGGACCTGCCTGAGGCTGTGCCTGAAAAAGATGATGCCAATCAGGTTAGGATTGCTGTGCTTGGAAGGCCAAATACGGGCAAGTCCTCGATTATTAACAGGATATTGGGCTTTGACCGGGTGCTGGTAAGTGAACTTCCGGGAACAACGCGAGATACAGTTGATACCCTTTTTAAGTGGAAAGGGAAGGAGTATCTGCTAATCGATACTGCTGGCATCAGGAGGAAGGGAAAGGTAAAGGACAAGATTGAAAAGTTCTCAATGATCAAGGCAATTGAGAGTCTTCATAGGTGTCATGTGGCGGTTATTCTGCTGGATGCAGGGGCAGGTATAGCGGATCAGGATGTAAGGATCTGCAGTTATGCCCTTGAGCGCTTTCGCGGGATTGTACTAGGTATTAATAAGTGGGACCTTATTAAAAAGGATCCATATGCCAGAAAGGATTTGAATAAAGAGATTGAACGCAAATTGAATTTTGCACCTTTTATCCCAAGAATTAATCTTTCTGCTCTGACCGGCGATAATGTTAAGAGGCTTTTTGATAAGGTCGACCTCGTCTATAATCAGTTTTGCCAGCGAGTCAATACAGGTCTTGTTAATCGGGCTGTGGAAGATATGATACTGAAAAAGCCGCCTCATAAGGTTGGTCAGGGGAGATTAAAACTTTTTTATGCCACCCAGACTGGGATAAAACCGCCCACTTTTGTCGTTTTTGTGAACAGACCGGATGCGGTCCATTTTTCATATAAGAGATTTATGGTAAACCAGTTCAGACGGAAATTCGGTCTTGATAATACTCCTATTAGATTGCTCTTTAGAAAGAAGGGTGGGTAGTCTGGGGCTATTTGTGGCATTGTCGTCAGTAGGGCTGGTCGTTTGTCATTGATCCCTGTAATTTATGCCAGTGTCCAGAATCAAAATCCATTTTTTCAGGATTTATTTTAGGTTTTTACACCCCTTTTCCCCTGATGATCAGAAGTATTTTTTGTTTTTGAAGATTATCTCCACCCGGCGATTTTTTGCACGCTCGGATGCTATGTCATTGGTTTCTATAGGCAGGTGTTCACCATAACCTGCAAGGGCAATAGCATAAGGTGATATCCCCTCCCCATTGACAAGGTGCTCCATGATATTATAGGCCCTTTTCAGGGAGAGGTCCTCATTGGATGGAAAATCTTTTGTATTGATAGGAATGTTATCTGTATGGCCGTCTATGTAGATCTGATAGGCCGTGGCCAGCATAAATTTGGCTATTTTTTGAAGAATATCCTTCATATCATCTTTAATTTCAGCACTCCCCGACTCAAACATGAGCTGGTGACCAAACACTATTTTGAATCCGTTTTTTATGTTTTCAAAAACCACCTGCGATCCAATCTCTGCGATAAAGGTCTCCTCTGTTTCAGAAGGAATTTCGACAGGGTCGTCAGCTCTCTTGATAATGAGGTTGTCTGCAAGCTTACTATAAAGCCCTTCAATAAGTACCTCCTTGGGTTTATATACCTCTCCATATTCTTTGTAATTAAGGATACCGCAGGCACTTGTGAAGTTGGTGAACATGCTCTTTAGGGTCTTGTCATCCATGGATGCCATGGATAAGAGGAGTACGAAAAAGGTCAGGAGCAGTGTTGCAAGGTCGGAAAAGGTGACCATCCATAATTGGGTTCCACCTCCCTCAGTTTCCTTTTTTTTCTTTGAGTTGGTAGACAAGGCTAATCCACCTTTCCTGGTGTCCTGAAAAAGAAGCCCTTGAAGTCGAGTATTGAATCATCGACCCAGGATCGTTTTAATCTATATGGCACTTTTTCATTATAATCGAGGATTATCTCCACCTGGCGATTTTGTTCCGCACCCATTTTTTTTTGGCCATCCGGACTGTTCAGGCCGAATCCGTGGGCTACCATTGACTCACTGGGTATGCCGTTTTCTCTGAAAATATTAAAAATTGAAAAGGCTCTTTTAGTTGACAGGATCATGGAGTATTTCAAAGGATCTTGCTCAAAAACAGTCTCAGAGTAGTCAGTGTAACCCCTCAACTCTATGAATGTAGGGCCGTTATTCAATGCATTGGACAGTTCTAGAAGAAAGTTTCGGGTTTCGGGATTTACCTGGTCTGAATCCGGTGGAAACAGTACCCTGTTGCTGAATGTGATGACGGTGCGGTCGATTTGTTTAGCAAGCTGCATATCACTTCCCAGTTCATGGGTCATGGCAATATTTCTCAGAGTTTCAAACTTGATTTCTTCCTTGACAAGTGGAGGGGAGCCCAGTGTGATATTTAGACCTTTCTCTTTACCAAGGATGGATTGGCCACCTGGTTTGAATCCAAATGCACCAACAAAAGAGTTGAGAGCGAGTCTTTTACGCCTTTTGTCAATGGTTGCTATACTCAGGAGCAGGACAAAAAATGTCAGGAGCAGGATCATAAGATCCGTATATGTAACCATCCAGGCATTGGTATCTATCTTTTTTGCGCTTTTCAGTTTTTTTTCCATATTATTTGTCTTTCTCCCCTCAAAAGGATTGATTGTCAATATTTTGACATGATGGGGAGAGTGTCTGCTTTATCCAGAGAGATAACATGTACAAACCTTATCGTGGGTACCCTTGATTATCCCATGGTTATGGAGTAGACATGAAAAATTATAATACCTGGACTTTGTAACACTTGTCTTAGCGAGGCGCAGAAAGCCTTGAGCTTAAAGGGCAGCTTGAACATGCTCTGTGGGAATGAATATGCAGACAGCTTAGATGTCAAACAACCAGGCCCAATCCCTCTTTGACGTGGAAAGTCCAATAGATAAATAGTACAAGATTCAGGAGATCACTTATGTGAAGAAAGACAGCAAATATTATGCCAATAGATTTTACGGGCTTCATGTTTTGAAAGGACGAGTTTTTCTTAAGGAATGAAAAGGATAGGGGTATGTGCTTTGGAAGGTGAATAAAGCCCCTAGAAACCTGTTAAAATCGTTTTGATACAGGAAATTAGGGACTTTATTATTGAATTGAGTCCACCATAGATTATATCCTTGTGATAGACTGCATATATTGCGTAAAGAGGCGGTTGTCCTGCCCGGATATCTCCTTAAAATTGATCTTCATCCCTGCGGGCCTTCCATCAGTGCCCTCCTTAATATTTGCCCATTCCACCTGACATTTGATACTGATAGGGGCTGGCAGTCCGGGCAGCTGGAGTTTGAGATTGAATATCTCATCAGCTTTAAGTGGATTATTGGTCCTGACAAACAGGCTTCCCTTTTGTACCGTGCCTGTAAATGCCTTTAGAAAGCTCTGCTGAGTTTTAAAGGATATGGACAGGGTTTTAAAAAAGGTTGATTCAAGTGTTGATGAAAATTCTGTGGTCCTTTCCATCATATGAATAAACCGTTTGATAGTGGAGATCAAAATTGACCTGAATTCAGAGGAGAGTTTGTTGAATTCCGTATCAAGAAAGTTTCGGTCAATGATCCCGACAATTGTGGGTCCAGCCGCCATGACAGTGGCTGATCTTTTCATTTTACCTCCTGCTATAAAGCTTAGTTCGCCAAAAATCTCTCCCTTACCGAGGTGATCAAGGACAAGTTTTGTTCCGCCAATCATTTTTGAAACCTCCACTGATCCTGACAGAATAACATAGACCCAGTCACCGACACTGCCCTCTTTGATAACAATGTCTCCATCCCGAAAGTTTTCTTCAGATCCTATTGTAAACATCTTAGTTCTCCCCAAATGTAAAAAAATTAATTATAGAAAGCATATTTAGCACCTAATTTATAATAATAATAGCCTCAATTTTTAAAAAAAAGTACCGTTCTCAAGTGAGATAAAGGGCTGCGAGGGTCAGTTTGGGAAAGAATCCTGTGCCATCACCTACCCTGTAACAACGATTGAATA
>JAFDJA010000088.1 GCA_019307745.1 Deltaproteobacteria bacterium
TGGAGGACTGTTCTCCGAATCCCATACAGGGCTTAAGCACAAAGCGTTATAAAAATTCTTATGCATACGCCCTTGCTGAAATTAAATTTGACTGGAACAGCTCCCTTACCAAGGCCTGTTTTTTTAAGGATACCTGGGGAAGCAGATATTCATTTATAAGGGGCGATTGTTTTGCAGGTGAGGCACTTGTAGCTGCTGTAGGCGATTTTGAGGATGGTGACTTTCAGGATCCTTTTGGGGATAATGATCCATTTGATGATCCATTTGATGATCCTTTTGGGGACACTACCACCTCAACCGAAGAGAACTCAAAGGATATTGCCGATCCTTTGGAATCAGTTAACCGGATTGTTTTTGCCTTTAATGACAAGCTTTATATGTGGGTTCTTAAACCCGTTACAAAGGGATATAAGACAGTAGTTGGCAGATTCGTAAGGGAGTGTGTGAGGAATTTCTTCCATAATATTGCATTTCCCATCCGTTTTACAAATTGTCTGCTTCAGGGGAAGGTGAATGGGGCTGGCGAAGAGGTGTCCAGGTTTATAGCAAACTCGACAATAGGGATTGCAGGACTTTTTGATCCAGCCACTAATTGGTTGAATATTGATGAGCATGATGAGGACTTTGGTCAGACCCTTGGATTTTACGGGATAGGTCATGGTATCTATTTGACCCTGCCTTTAGTAGGGCCATCAAGCCTTAGGGACGGCCTGGGCACTATTGGTGATGAATTTGCTTATTATTATGGCATAGTGGATTCTACTACTTTAGAGAAAAATATTAATCATGATGCTTATAGATTATTAAAAGGTGTTTCTCCTACCAGAAAAAAGAAGATTTCCGCACATGGGCTAGATAGTATTAACTCCTTTTCCTTCCGTGGTGATGACTACGAATCCCTTAGGGATGCCTCGCTTGACCCATACACGGCACTGCGGGATTTTTATTTTCAGACCCGTAAAAATGCAGTTGCAGAATAGATTACACCTCCGTGATTGAATTTTTCCCATTGCCCTGAGTATTGAGTATTTTGGGATTTTCCGGTGGTTTTTAATCCAATCATTTTTTCCAGGATCATCTCCAAAAGAGTTGGTCGGATCCTTGACCGTTTTTCTTCCGGCTGATTGGGAGAACAACCAGAATCTTTAACGGTATTTACTCGTTTTTATATGGCAAGAGAGCATAACTTTCACCGTCGCTTCAGGAAAAGTCCTGAGCGCGGGCACAAGAAAAAAACTGACAGGCTTTACAGCAAACCGCGTATAGCCCCCGCCTTGATGCATGCCTTTGAGAAGATAGGCGTGCCAGGGGCTGTCCCATTTCAGCCTGATCCGTTCCAGCTGATGGCATTGGAGAAAATCAAGGCTGGTGATGTCCTTGTCACCGCGCCTACAGGTGCAGGCAAAACATGGATAGCCTCACAGGCTATTGCCCAGTATTTGAGAAATGGAAAACAGGTCTGGTATGCCTCCCCGCTCAAGGCGCTTTCCAATTCACTATATCAGGATTTTTCAAAAGAGTTCGGCCCTGATTTATGCGGAATCCTGACTGGAGATAGAAAGGAGAATCCTGACGCGGCTTTAATTGTGGGGACAACAGAGATTCTCAGGAATCAGCTTTATGATGCCATGTATAAAGGCGCTGATATAAATTCTGATCTGGTGATACTGGATGAGGCGCACTATCTTAGTGACCCTGATCGTGGTGTTGTATGGGAAGAGGTGCTTATCTATCTGCCCTCCCGGATCAGGCTCCTGCTACTGTCTGCAACTGTTTCAAACGCCGAGGAGGTCTGTGAATGGCTTAAGGAAAATCGCGGTACGCAGGTTTATGTTGTCAGGTCTGAGGTCCGGCCTGTTCCCCTGAAGATGCTTTTTCTTTTCCCTGACGGCCTTGTTTCTCCTCTGTCCGAGAAGAAGGGGCTGGTGAGCGGTGTAAAAAAGTTTGTTGCATATCATGATGCTCGTGGCAGGTACAGGGGGATGCGGAAACCTAAATTTGATGAAATCTTAACTTGCCTGAGGAGGCTGGACCTTTTGCCTGCCATTTTTTTCCTCAAATCACGCAAAGAGTGTGACCTGGCCGTTACTGCCTGTGTTCCATCTAAAAGGACATCCAAGGAAAAGGATCTGATTAAGAATGAGGTAGACGCCTTTATCAAGGGATATCCCCATCTCAGATATCACAGACAGATGCCCTCTCTCCTTAACTCCATGGTGGCATCCCATCATGCTGGCCAACTCCCATATTGGAAGATGCTTGTGGAGCGATTGATGAATAAGGGCTGCCTGGATGCCATTTTTGCCACTTCCACTGTTGCTGCAGGTGTTAATTTTCCTGCGCGAACAGTTGTCCTTTTACAGAGTGACCGTTTTGACGGACACGATTTTTCTGATCTTTCAGCTACAGAGTTGCACCAGATGATAGGCAGGGCTGGAAGAAGAGGAAAGGATAATATTGGGTTTTCCCTTGTTATCCCGGGACAGCATCAGGATGCCGAGCTGATTCATGAGCTTGCCGGCTCTTCACCAGATCCGCTTATCAGTCAGATCCATATAAATTTTTCAAT
Source organism: Deltaproteobacteria bacterium (assembly GCA_019307745.1). Classification (GTDB taxonomy): domain Bacteria; phylum Desulfobacterota; class DSM-4660; order Desulfatiglandales; family HGW-15; genus JAFDJA01. The sequence continues at coordinate 2,570 of JAFDJA010000088.1, forward strand.
GACACTCAACCTGCTAAAGTCTCATGTAATGCCTGAGGTCAAGGCGCTCCTGAACCTCTCTTTTGCAAATTTTCAACAGAGAAATTCTGGGTCTGCGGTTCAGAATAGGTGGGATGAAATGGTAAAGGCCCTTAAATGGATGCTCCCTGATGGCATATGCGATACAGGAGATCCCTATGAGGTCATGGAGAATATTCAAAAGAGGGCGGATTTCAGACGGGATATCAGCAGGCTCTCCAGAAAGGTCGACCAGGACCAACAATGGACGGTTTTTGAACCATATCTTAGACCAGGCAGGGTCTTTCATCACAAGAATAAAGGAATATTTGTTCTGTTCAGCCTTTATGAGGATCATGGGGCAAAAATGTGTCTTTCTCACAACCTTCGAAAACAGGTGAGTTCCCGAAAAGGGAGCATTCGCTTCAGGCGTATCCCCTTGGAAAAGATCAAATATCTGTATGATCTTGTGCTCGATTTGCCGGAAAGAGACTCCAGTCTGGATGATGTGCAGAGGCTTTTTGACGGGGTAGATAATCACGATTTAAGGGCCATGGATTTAGCGGGACTTGCCGGGTCTGAGGATCGGGATAGTGCCCAGAGGAAGGTAAAGACGCTTCCCTGTGAGAAGTGTGTGAACCTGAAGGTCTGTCATTCAAAAAAGAGCAGAGACCTTGCCAAGCTCTTAAGAGCTTTCAACTCCCTGGCCAGCAGGATGGAAGGGTTGGGTGAGGGTCTGTGGATCAGCTTCAAACATCATGTGAGATTCCTGAAGGAGACCGGTTTTGTTGATGTCAACGACCGGCTTACACAGGATGGTGTCTGGGCTTCAAAACTCAGGCTGGATGAGCCACTTCTTATTGCCGAAGCAATAAGAAACAATGGCATGAATGGATTGACTCCAGAGCTTTTAGCAGGCTGTATTGCACCTTTTGTTTGGGACAGGGATCAGGATATTGAGTTGAGGGGCGGCAGGCATGATCTTATCCCCCTTGAAGATGCAATGGATATCATGCTTGAGTCCATGGAGGATATTCGAGGGCTCAAGGCCAGGAGGGGGTTTGAAAATCCTCAGATATTAGCCTGGCCTGCGGCGGCCCTGTATTTCTGGGCAGGTAATATGGGGTGGGAGGAGTTGCTGTTACGTATTCCTGTTAATGAAGGGGACATGGCCTCTCTTATTATGAGGACCGCTGAACACCTCAGACAGGTAAAAAACTTGAAGGAGACCCATTCGGACCTAGCGGCCGTGGCCGGGGATGCCATTGCGTTAATAATGAGGGAGCCTGTTTTGATAGAGTGAACGGGATGCAATGATCCGCGATCATCTGGGAAATGCCCTCTTATCTATCATGTTATATTAGACTGGAGGCTGCAACAGGAGCCTTAAGGGTCTCATTTTTTTATGGCCAATGATTTATAATATATCGGAGAGTGTTTCAGGGCAGGGAATATGGAAACTGAAGAGAAGAGTAAATCACAGATAAAGCGTGAGATGGAAGCCCTGCAGAAGACAGGCGAGCGTCTGGTAGCCCTTTCGTTCAGCCAGATCAAGCAGATAGATATACCTGATAATCTCAGAGACGCTGTGCTTTTAGCAAAGAGTATAAAGAAGTTTGGCGCAAAAAAGAGGCAACTGCAGCTTATCGGGGCAATAATGCGTGATGTCGATTCTGAACCGATTAACAAGGCTCTTTATGACATTGACAAGGGCCATGGTATCAAGACCGGTAAGTTTCACACCGCTGAGAAATTGCGCAACGATCTGGTCGGTGGTGATGACAAACTCTTGGAAGAGATTATTGAAAAATATTCGGGGGCGGATCGTCAGCAACTGCGACAGCTTGTTCGGAACGCAAGAAAAGAACATAAACACAATAAAACTCCAAAATTTTCCAGGCTGCTCTTCAGGCATATCATGAAGCTTGTTGAGCAAGGGGAACCCTGAGCCCTGAATTTGGCTAATATGAGAAAGGGTGTCTCATAAACCGTCAATGATTTATTCAAATGTGTAAGCTCCTTTCAACTGTTTGGTTCCCATGTATTGGCCGACAATAAGATCATGATCTTTTTCTAAAGCCATAGTCTCCATACAGCAGTCTGCCATTGACCTCAAAGGCAGTTAATGAATTTTAGAAAAAATTTTTACCGGATACTTTTGATGTTTCTTCCAACAACAAAACAAGAGCTGAACAGGCTGGGGTGGGACAGGCCTGATGTGATAATCGTATCAGGTGACAGCTATATTGACTCCCCTTATATCGGGGCAGCTGTCATTGGCAGGGTCCTTATGAATGCAGGCTTCAGGGTCGGTATTATTGGACAGCCGGATGTGAACACAGATATTGATATCAAAAGGCTTGGTGAGCCAAGACTTTTCTGGGGGATAACTGCAGGCTCGGTTGATTCTATGGTGGCAAACTACACCGCCTCAAAGAAGAGGAGAAAGGCGGATGATTATACTCCAGGGGTAATCAATAATCGTCGTCCTGACCGGGCAGTGATTGTCTATGCCAACTTGATTAAGAGGTTTTTTAAAGGCGGAATACCCATAGTGCTTGGAGGCATTGAAGCAAGCCTCAGGCGTATCTGTCATTATGATTACTGGTCAAACAGGATTCGCAGGTCTATCCTGTTTGATGCAAAGGCAGATATACTTATATACGGAATGGGGGAAAAGGCGGTTGTCAATCTGGCAGAACATCTGAATGAGGGCAGGGATTACAGGGATATAAGGGGGCTTTCATATATTTCCCAGGAAAAAAAGCACGGATATGTTGAACTCCCATCCTATGATGCTGTTTTAAAAAGCAGGGAAAAATTTATAGAAAGCTTTCATCTTTTTTACCGCAACAATGACCCTGCCACAGCAAAGGGGCTTATCCAGCAACAGGATTCGCGATATATGATCCAGAATCCTCCTTCACCTTTGATGTCTGAGCAGGAGCTGGATGAGATCTTTGCGCTCGGGTTTCAGAGGGAGCAGCATCCATATTACAGAAAGCAGGGAAATGTCAGGGCATTGGATACCATAAAATTCTCCATATTGACCCATAGGGGATGCTATGGCGAATGTAATTTTTGCTCAATTGCCGTGCATGAGGGCAGGACCGTACAGGGCCGCAGCAGAAAGTCGATTATCAAAGAGGTAGCAAATGTCTCGGCATTGTCGGATTTCAAGGGCTATATACTTGATGTGGGCGGACCCACCGCTAATATGTACGGTTTTGAATGCAAAAAGAAAATGCGGCATGGGAGCTGTGAAGACAGGAGGTGTCTCTACCCTGAAGTGTGTCCGAAGTTAAGGCCGGACCATAGTCGGTTAATTGATCTTTTAAATGGGATTGGAAAGATAAGAGGGATTAAAAAGGTCTTTGTAGCTTCAGGCATCAGGTACGACCTCCTTTTTAAGGACAAAGATTATGGTGGAAAATATCTTAAGGATATTGTTTCCAACCATGTGTCAGGACAGATGAAAGTGGCGCCGGAACACACCCGGGAAAAGATTCTTGCCCTTATGGGAAAGTCTGGGACAGATGACCTGCTTGCCTTTAAGGCGAAGTTTGACATGATCTCCAGGGATCTGTCAAAGAAGCAGTTTCTTACCTATTATATGATTGCCGCTCACCCCGGGTGTTCCATGGATGACATGAAGCAGCTTAAAAGATTTTCCAGGGAAAGGTTGAAGATGAATCCGGAACAGGTGCAGATTTTTACGCCAACACCATCTACCTACTCTACCCTTATGTACTATACCGGATTAGACCCCTTTACTGGAGAGAAAATATTCGTTGAGAAAAATATCCCCGCAAAAGAGAAGCAGAAGGCTGTTGTGACTCAAAAGGGGAAAAAACCTTTGTGACAGGTCTGCTGGGTTGTGCAGGATTTTTTCGGTATTAATTTTAAGTTCATACATCCTTCCCCTGCTTAGCGAAACAGCGGGATACCCAAGCGCATTTTTTTACTGCATTAACGGGTTAATGTTTAATTCAGTCCAAAAGGTCAGGCCCTTCCTCCGCAAGGAGAGAGGGCCTGTATGCCTTCAGTTGTTTTACGAATTTTTTGGCCTCAGTGGTAATTATTTTTTTCCACCTTTTGTGTCTTTTCCACCCCTACGTCGCTGAGGAGGTTTCAACAATCCTTTAGCAGTCAGCTCTGTTAGCGTCACCTTTGGGGTCATATCTCTGCCTTTAAAGGCCGGGAAGTCGGGTCCGAAACGGCGGGCTCTGAAAGAGCCGTGTTTATCGAAATCTTCAAGAGTGATCACTTTTTTGATCCCGGAGTTGGTGACAGGATTAATATACTCCCATACGCACTCGCCTTCCGGCGTCACCTCGATGAGGTGTCCGTCCGACTGGGCGCAGCCCAGTGTGTTCCCGTTGGGTAGACGCTCGCAGCCTGACCCGTGGTTAGCGAAGAAACCTCCGGTGTAATTGGCAGTATAGGTCCACGCGATCTGATTGGACCGTTTCCTCGGAAATTGATGGGTGGTCTTGAAATCCGGTCTTATCGTGTGCCAGCCAGCTTCGTGAGGCCATACATAGTTAGCGGAGTTTTGTTTGTTCGCATCAAGATATGGGTTGATCTCTATGAGTTCTGATTGCGAAGAAGACTGGTAGACCTGATCATTGTTGTTGAAGATAAGGAAATTTCCAGCCCCCGGGCACCCCGGTTTGATCCACTGGATGTCATGGTTGGCACCCATCTCCCTTGTACCGGTGGATATAAAGATCCAGTCTCTCTCTATGCGGGGTTTTTCGCCATAACCATACTTGGCCGGGTCACCCCACCGATAGAGGAAATCACCTCCGTCGCTCGCGGCCAGCTTGATGCTGCCTTCAGGATCTCCCGGTATAAAGGTGCCCCCGTGATCTATCACAAAGAACTCACCGTGGACAGAACTGATGGCGATATGGTCCAGGGCCGGATTATGATCAAGGGCATTGCAGTGCATCCAATCCCGCTCAACGGTCTTGCCCCAGTTGATGTCCAATTTGGCGGGATAGTCGGATATTTTTTTGCCCCGGCCTGCATAATTCGCCTTGTCCGGGAACTTGTCCTGCACCAGGTGGTCAAAGAACCACCATTCCCAGACCACGTTACCTTTCATGTCCACCTCCACCAGCGCATCCATCTGGGAACCGGCATAGCCTCTCCTGGGCCAAGTGGGATCGGCACCCGCGGCGATCACATCATCGTGGGTCAGGTCCTTGTTGGCGATAAAGATTGTGGTGTACTCCTTGAGCTTCCGGTTGAAGATCCTTACGGCATCGTGATGGGGATGATAGTTTGACCGGTTTTGATTGTACCGCCAGACAACATTTCCGTCCCAGTCGTACTCAGACTGTCCTGTGCGGGCCAGCACGTGGCCGGTTTCAAGGAGCCTGCCCAGGGTCGGCCATGCGTTGACCAACCTGCCCTCCATGTCGATCAGGTATCCTGATCCCATCAGAGTATACCCGTTGTAGGCCTTTGATTTGTCGTAATAGATAAGCTCTGACGGCCCCCTTAGAGCCTCATAGGCACTAACGCAACTTACTGCCAGGGTAAAGGCAGAACATACAAACACGGTAATAAACATCTTTTTCATGATAATCCCTCCATTTTTTTAGATTAATAGCCTAATAAAATCCCCCTAATACGCTCACTTCAATTTATTGGTCGATTATCTCGCTAATCTTGTACCAGATCTTTTATAATCACCTTTTATTAGACCGGTTTCATTTGTGGCAAACGAACCGGTCGTCCGGTTAGATTTGATTTCCATATCATTTAGGAAAGTGATATGTCCCAAACGGTGCATCTTCGTAGTAATCGGGTTCAATATCAATTCTTTGTGAGAGTATATTTTTTATGGCTAACGATCCTGCTTAGGAGCGGTGCGACGTTTTTATGTGATGTATCTTGTTGCAGATAGTGTACGCCCGGAATATGGGTGTGAGATTATGGGGTGAAAGCCCCCTGTATTTGAATCCTGTTAATAATTAGATATTTTAACAAATGTACTGGCCTAAAGCAAGGGCGGACCCGTGAGGAAACGTATGGAGACAGACAGAGGAAAAACTATGAGCCGATGAACAGAAATAGCATACATGGTCCAGTCTCAAGGTATGTCAGCATAAGATGACAAGACCCCGGATTCAGGAGATAGGGTGTCGGATACAGTTAAGGATAGTGAATTCAATTTGATAGGGTGAGGTTCTTTATTTCTTGAAAGCGTTATAGTACAATACAATAAAATAGGCATCAAGTTTGTTAGAGAGTGCCCATATTTTCTTCGAATCTAAAATCTGCTGGTGATTATCAAGTATAAACCGGACTATATATGATGCTCGTGACAGTAAGAGACAATTGCGGCTCAATTCAACATGTAATGTATATGTAACCCTGCTGTAATCCTCTCTGTACATAATCTTAATCCAAGTCAGAGGGTCTATTACCTGAACCTGCTGAAATAACTGGCCCATTACCCCAATTAAAGGAGAAATATGGAAAGTACTGATTCTCTGAAAAAATCCGCACTGGTTGTTGCCACTATAGGCTCTTTCATCACCCCCTTTATGGCATCTTCGGTTAATGTTGCCCTGCCTTATATAGCAAAATCCTTTAAAATTGATGCCGTACTTCTCAGCTGGATTGCTACCTGTTTTCTTCTTGCAGCAGGTGTGGCCCTGGTACCATCCGGGAGACTTGGTGACATATACGGAAGAAAACGTCTCCTGGCCTGGGGATTCGGTCTTTTTTCTATCTCCTCCATACTTTGCGCTACAGCTTTTTCCGCCCATATGCTGATCCTTTTCAGAGTTATGCAAGGGATTGGTTGCGGAATGATTTTTGCCACAAGCCCGGCTATTCTTATGTCTGTGTTTTCACCTAAGGAAAGAGGCCGGGTTCTTGGAATTACTGTGGCCGCAGTCTATATTGGCCTTTCCAGCGGTCCTTTTATAGGAGGTGTCCTGACACTGCATCTTTCCTGGCGCAGTCTGTTTTTACTAAACGGACTGTTCGGGTTTGCTGTTGTCGGTATTATCCTCGTGAAATTAAAAGGGGAATGGGCGGAAGCCAGAGGAGAACGGTTTGATATAGCAGGCACCTTCATCTATGGACTTGCCCTGACCTCTATTATATATGGACTTTCACTCCTTCCGTCATTAAAGAGTTTATGGCTGATCCTGGCGGGAATAATAGGAGGAGTCTTTTTTGTGAGATGGGAAAGTAATATAAAATTTCCTGTATTTGAGGTGTCCCTGTTCAGAAAAAATCGAGTCTTTGCATTATCAAACCTCGCAGCCTTGATACAGTATAGTGCCACATTTGCCGTCACCTTTTTACTCAGTCTCTATTTTCAGTATATCAAAGGATTCGATCCTCAGACTACCGGTCTTATTCTTATTTCTCAGCCGATAACAATGGCCCTATTTTCGCCTTTTGCAGGTAAATTGTCAGACAAGGTGGAACCGCGGATAATTGCCACACTTGGTATGTCAATAACCTGTGTGATGCTTCTCTTTCTCTCTTTTATCCGGCAGGATACAGGGCTTTTTTATATTATCCCGTGCTTACTTATACTGGGATTCGGATATGCACTGTTTTCTTCTCCAAATATGAATGCCATAATGAGTTCAGTTGAAAAGAGGTTTCTGGGCATTGCTTCAGGTTCAGCAGGGACCATGCGTGTGCTTGGACAGATGCTCAGTATGGGTCTGGCAACCCTGGTTCTTTCCATATTTATGGGAAGGGAGCAGATTACCGAAGCCCTGTACCCCAATCTTCTCCAGAGTATCAATATTTGTTATATTATTTTATGTGTAATCTGTGTCAGCGGAATATTTGCTTCCCTGGCAAGGGGAGATGTCAGGGGATATTAATGGTTGAATACCCTGGTACCTTTTACTACCTGATTTTGAATAAATAATATTGAAGTGTATTATAAAAAGCAATATATTCAGGCTGCTACACGGCAATTTATTTAGATATAGCAGGCACCTTGTTGGTTATTGTAAAATAAAATCAATGGAATGTGCTGCGAGGAATAATTTGTTATCATGCTAAAGCTTGATCTTCGACACACAAACAGGCATTTTTTCTCTGCCGACCATGGCAGAGAAAAAGGGTCATGCCCTATGGGATTTCAATTGTCCGTCAACTGCGTTATCAATCGTTCGATGTAAACAATGGCATTTTTTACCATATTACATTCCCTTGTAATGTATAAAACACGAAATCAAAAGGCCTTTTCCCGAAAAAAGGGAAAAAGCCTTTTGATGTGATACAGGGACAATTATTTTTATTCAAGTACTATGAGTACGGCATCAGCTTCGACTGTATCGCCGTTTTTGCAAGTGACCTCTTTAACGGTTCCGGAAGATGAAGCAACAATAGGCAGTTCCATTTTCATGGCTTCAAGGATGATTACCTCATCATCTTCTGCAACAGTATCTCCAGGGGTCACGTTGATTTCTATCACTTTTCCCCCCATTGGGGCTGTAATTTCACTCACTATAGATCCCTCCTTTTATTATATTGTTGAAACATGCGATTTATTCAATTTGCCAATTTAATATGGATTATGTATCAGATGTCAAGGACAAATAATAGGAAAATTGACCCTGTTTTCTGTCAGGCAATAAATTGCATATTATCAGAGTGTGAGAGAGCTTGACACAATATGTTTATTTTATTAAAGTTTAACAGATTTTTGGTTTAATTTTTCATGTCTTTTGAGCAACTATTCCAACATCCCTGCCTTGTTATCAGAACCGGAGGATAGTGACATATGCCGCAAGTATATTTATGGAAGGCTGAGACCCAAAAGGGCAAAATGCTTAAAGGAGAGATAGAGGCTGCATCAGAACAGATAGCCGTATCTCAACTCAAGAAGCGAAACCTGACAGTCAAGAAGCTTAAGCCTAAACCAAAGGATCTGTTTGAGAATGTTTCTTTCATGCAGCCCAAGGTTACAAATAACGACATTGTAGTCTTTACAAGGCAGTTTTCGACCATGATTGATGCAGGTCTCCCCCTGATTCAAGGGCTGAATATTCTTGCAGAGCAGGCTGAAAATCCCACCTTTAAGAAGATATTAAAGGAACTGACCAAGGATGTTGAGGGTGGCGCCACCCTTGCAGAGGCCATGAAAAAACATCCCGAGGTCTTTGATAACCTCTTTGTAAACCTTGTTTCTGCTGGTGAGATTGGAGGTATCCTGGACACCATTCTCCAGCGCCTTGCCACTTTCATTGAAAAAGCGGCAGAGCTTAAGGCCAAGATAAAGGGAGCAATGACTTACCCAATAGTGGTTATGGCAATCGCCTTTATTGTTATTGCAGTGATCCTGATCTTTGTTATCCCTGTGTTTGAGGATATGTTTGCCAGTTTTGGTTCTGCCCTCCCTCTACCAACTCAAATCGTGGTCGTGATGAGTGATTTCATGAAGGGCAATGCCCATTGGATAATTATAGCATTGATCGGGATAAGCTGGGCCTTTAAAAAATACAGGGCAACTACAGGCGGGAGAAAACTCACTGACATCATCGCATTGAAACTGCCTGTATTCGGGGATCTCCTTAGAAAGACGGCTGTGGCCAGGTTTACCAGGACGCTTGGAACCATGATGCAGAGCGGGGTACCTATACTTGATGCCCTGGAGATCGTTGCCAAGACTGCGGGTAATGTAGTGATAGAAGAGATTATATACGATGTCAGGAGCAGTATTGCCGAAGGACAGACCATTGCCGAGCCTCTTTCGGAAAATGATGTGTTTCCAGGCATGGTAATCCAGATGATCTCTGTTGGTGAGGCAACTGGCGCCCTCGACACTATGCTGGAAAAGATTGCTGATTTTTATGACAAAGAGGTAGATACTTCGGTCGAGGCACTCACATCCATGTTGGAGCCCCTTCTCATGCTCTTCCTGGGTGGAGCAATAGGCGGTCTGGTGGTTGCCATGTATCTACCCATCTTTTCCATGGCAGGAGCCGTCGGCGGTTAATCCAGTAAATATGAACAATACTGATCGAAAAATTCCCCGGGAGGAGCTGGCAAGCAGGCTGCAGACCCTCATGTTTTTAAGGGTGATTTTTGTGTCTCTCTTCCTTGGGGCATCTATCTTCATACAGGTGAGGGAGACCCAGACCTATTTCGGAAACATACAGACTTCCCACTATATCCTCATTGGAAGTATATATTTTGCTACTTTTATTTATGCCCTCTTCCTGAAATTTCTGGCAGACCTTCTTAAATTAGCCTATTTTCAGCTGGTTGCAGATACATTTTTTATCACTGCAATTATCTATGCCACGGGAGGGATAGAGAGTATATTCTCTTTTTTGTATATCCTCACCATTATAAATGCCAGTATTATA
>JAFDJA010000089.1 GCA_019307745.1 Deltaproteobacteria bacterium
GGGTCGTTTTGACCCTGTCTTTCTTGTGAATACCCCCAATAATTTGTATAGTTTTTTTCACTCTGAAACTTGTGCTTTCTGCTCTAAGTTATGATCCAGACCATTTCATCCAGGCTTACCATTTCGATGTAATTCTCTGAGTCGATTCTTCTTGACTTAAATTGCCTTTTTTCATCTAATTAAGTATATTTATCCTTATATCAATTGACCTCTCGCCAGGAGGTTGCTTCATGACAAAATATCTTAAAATGTGCAAACCTATCTCTTAAACAGTCATTTTCTATTTTATTGAGAATTTAATTAACTCTATATAATAACTTAGAGGTATCGTCGCAAAGTCGCAGATCTACCGTTTTTTATAAACCTAAAATTTTATTGACTCAAAAGAGTAAAGGAGAAAAATTATGATGAAAAAAATGATTTTTTGTGTACTCGCATCAGTAATTATAGGTTTCATGTCAGCGGGATCGGCGTTTGCCGTGCATATTATCTACGCCCCGACTGGGGTAATGCACTGGGATAAAGACCTGGCATATAATGGGTACAACATGGTCGGCGGAAATGTCCTTGATATGGCAGGGAACCTTATTTTTACCAGTGAAACCCTTGGCGCAGGAGTCATAACCCGTGAAGGAACTCAGGTCGGTCTGCAAATGGGTAAAGGAAAAGGTAGGAATAGGGGAGTGGGATCTCTTGTTGAAAGGGATGGAGGAAAGACCATATGGCAGTGGGTTGCTCCCAGCAATGACACACACTACCTGCATCATGATCAGCAGAGGATTTGGAATAAAAAGTTGAAAAGAAACACAGTTCTTGCGGTTTCTAGGCATAATATTTCTGAAGAAGAGGCTGTTGCAGCCGGTTCAGACCCGGATAACCCGGGGAGAGGTTCTGCTGACGCTATAATTGAAATTGACATGTCAATCCCTCAGGATCCTGACAATCCTACTAACAATATCATATGGAAGTGGCGCTTCTGGGATCATGTTGTCCAGTACTACAAGAAGGACGGCAATCTACCCGGCGGCAGATCAACATACGGTAATCCCATAAGACCTGAAGATGATTACGGAAGACTGGATCTCAATGTAAACACCAATCAGAAAACAGGATTTAACAACGACTGGAACCATGTCAACGGGATTGATTACAATGCTGAACGGGATGAAATCCTTATAAGCTGCAGAGAAAACAGTGAGAGTTTTGTCATCGATCACAGCCTGACCACAGAAGAGGCTGCAGGGCCTAAGGGAGATTTTGTGTATCGCTGGGGAAATCCTTACAATTATACCAAAGCAGAAGAAGATCAGGCAACTCTCCGGGGTAATGGCCATCAGCAGACATTTGGCCAGCACAATACACATTGGATTGGTGAAGGTTTTCCGGGAGAAGGTGAGTGGTTGACCTTTGAGAACGGCTCATACAGGCCCCAGTTCACAGCCCATTCCGCCATATATCAGATCAATCCTTATGATAAAAATGGTAATTACATAAGGGAAAATGATGCCGGTTATACAGATTCCAGAGGTTCCTATGGCATCATGTCCAACCAGATCACCTGGGCCTGGAGTGCCTCTGAGTTTGATAAATTCAATAACGGTTTCTATAGTTCCCATGGATCTAACGCTCAGCGTCTTCCCAATGGTAATACCCTGATATCCGCATCAGAGGGAGGCCATGTAATAGAGGTGACTATGGATAAAAAAGTGGCATGGGAATATGTCAGCCCTGTTACAAGAGAAAGAGGAGTGTGGTTAGATGTACTTATCCCTGGTGTTGAAAATAGAGCGTCTGTCCGGCGGTATCCCCTTGACCATCCGGGGCTGTCCAAAAGAGTAAAAGAGGCGCTGCAGACAGGCGAAATAAAGCCGGTTGCGGGTGATGCAGATGTGGGTGGTAATTATTAATACAATCCATTAAACCCATTTGCACAGTATTCCTTAAATCTTTTTCACGGGGAAATAAAGGGGGAATGGGAGACCAGTCCCCCTTTAACTGCTTTTGGATCATTATCAGCAGAAACTGTTCATTAACAAGTTATGCAAAACGAAAAGGAGGGAGAAATGAAAGTAAATAAAAATTTGATTATTCTGATGGCCCTTTTTCTGCTTGTAGGTACTCCATATTCAAACGCTAAAGATGGAAAACCAGAACATCTGCTTGACGGGACGACTCTGGAATATTACTACCAAAATGGATCAGGCATTAGTATTGATTTTTACGATGGTAAATTGCGGTACGAATGGATCGCAGGCCCCCCAAAAGGCAATATGGGAAAAGACATTCCATACAGGTCAAGAAAAATCGGTGATGAAATGTACATTGTTAATTTTCATGAAAAACACAAACCTGATTTCGTCACGCTAATATTCAACTTGAAGCAAAATGTTATGTATTCATCAGCCATACTAAGATATGGGACTGACAAGGAAATGATTAGCTTTAGCGGAGGAATTGTAGAACACGTAAAACGTTAAGTGTTGCTGGCAATTACGCTGGTATCGCATAACAAACGCAGGCAGCAGGACCTCGCTACCGCTCGGCCTCTGCTGAGGGCGTTAGCTATTGAAAATTAAAAAGAGAGATATAATAATGGATATCGCAGACATTTATGATAAGTTTGACCAAATTGGCTGCCTCACCTTTGCCACCATTGACAAAGGCATCCCCCAAACACGCATTGCTCACCTGTTTGCCCACGACCATGAAGGATTATATTTTCGAACCATGATCACCAAGCCTTTTTATGAACAACTTAAAAAGACGGAAAAGGTATCTATCTGTGGTATGTTCCCCAAAACCTCCGTCAATCATAATGATCAGGGAATGCCCTATTTTGCACCAGGATATACTATCCGCGCGACCGGGGATATTAAAGAAATCTCTTTTGAGACACTCAAAAAAAAAGCTGCCGTCAATGAAATGTTTATGCTCGGCGTAAAAGATATAGAAAAGTATCCAGCCATGACCACCTTTTGCCTGTACAGCTCCTGGGGAGAAGTGTTTGATTTCGATTTTGAAATGGAGAACCGCTCCCATAAAATACTGCGCACCGGCTTTTGCTTTGGAGGCAAAAACATTCCGTTTAGAGGTGTTCGCATTACAGAAGAATGCATTGCCTGTGGGGAATGTCAGGAAAGGTGCTCTTTTAAGGCAATTTATCAACATGATGATCAGTTTATTATCGACCACAACAAATGCGATGTGTGCGGCGATTGCTATACGATCTGCCCAACTAGTGCCATTGAAATAGTTATCGATGACCCAAAAAATTAGACCGTCTATTAAGGTCGAAAAACGCTGGTTGGATTCAGAAAACGCAATAAAAATTATTTCTAGTTACTGCTCTTTTCTGCTCGTTTCCTCTATTTATCCCCTGTAGGGAGTATCTCTCTGATTTGCTTTCAAAAAAATCATCATTTACTATTAGCAACATGACGGGATAAGTGCGCGTACCCAACTTTAACATCAGGCTGAAATGGTCTTTATAACAGGAAATTTGCCCGCTCCAACGATCTAATCTTATTAGAGATTTTGGGCGTGATATATTTTTTTCTGATTTTTATGGCTGAGCAATACATTGCATGGACATGATCCGATACAGGATTTTTACTCGTTTTTTCCGGGAGTTAGCTGTCAGGATGCTGGGTGCCAACCTGTCATATGCCGGTACAGAAAGGGTTTTAAGAGGGGGGCCTTATTTTTGTACCCGAATGTACCTCTTTGCACCATTCGAAAACATCTTTTTGTTCCAAAATCCCTTATTTTTCGCCCCTCTGCAGCTATGGAAGGATAAATAAAATCATGCTCATTGAATATACATTTGTACCTGTTTTTGTACCTGTTTTTCGGTACAAGTACCAGATAATGTCCCTGTTAAGATAACAAATGATCCTGTCACCGTGTTATATCTTTAATGACTTGAATCCTGTATGAACTTCTTTTAGTGTGACCTTTACAATGGAAAATAATGGCACAGCAAGGATCATTCCAATGATCCCGCCCAGTTGTCCTCCTATAATAATAATTATAACAACAGCAAGAGGGTGCATATCCACTATCTTTGCGAACAGGGCAGGGATGATAACTATATTATCAACCAGCTGAGCAAGGGAATAAATCACTGCCACCCATAAAAAGTTTGTAACGCCTCCAGTGCCAACAAAAGCGATGAAAAGGGCAGGAACAGCGCCAATTATAGGGCCTATATATGGGATGAGATTTGTAAGACCGGCAATTATCGCAAGTACTCCTGAATATTTGATGTCAAGGATGGCAAGACCTATAAAACATATTACGCCCACAGAAAGCGCCTCAAGTAACCTCGCCCTGATAAAACTTCCAAGTTGCAGGTTTATCTTATAAAAAAGATTCAGTATCATTTCAAAATATCTGTTTGGTACCATTCTTATAATTGTCTTTTTGATCCTCAAACTGTCTTTTAAAAAGAAGAATGTGAAGAAAGGCACTATTATAATAAGAAATATAAACGAACCTATAACCCTTGAAGATGAGACAAGAAGTTTTGATTTGTCCTTGTCCTCTACCAGATTTTGCAAGTATGAATATAGTGTGTCTGATAGATTAATATCTTCTAAGACGGAGTACCTCTCCTTTAATATGGTTTCTTGTATAACTACAGATTCAATAATCTGTGCCTTGTATAGCGGATATTCTTTCTGCAGGTCCGTCACCTCATTTTGTATGTATGGAATAACGGTTCTCAGTATCACACCTATACAAAGCAGGATAGCTGTAAATATAGTCAAGATGGAGACTGTCCTGCTCAAATTGAAGCTTTCTAGGAACTGTACGACCGGGTTGAGAATATAGAACAGGACGAGGGAAAGGAGAAGAGGGATTAATATTTTTTCAGCGGCATTAAACAGCACCTTTGAAAATGAGACAAGAATTGCACCGCCGTTCATAAGGATAAGGACAATCAAGAGTATTATAAGGACCTTAAAAAGATTAAGGTAAACCCTGTCTGATTTATCCTGTAAGTCGATAGGAAACTGTTTCATGGTTCTGGCCTCTGGAGCGGTTCATTTTTGTCTTTCAATGTGACTTCCAGTTCTTTAACCTTTTTTTTCTTTTCAGTAAGAGCGCTTGTTGTGATGCGTAGCCTGGCAGCTACAATTTCAGATATCCTCATTACAATCTTTACACCCAGACGCGGATTTCTCTGTATTATATCCATCAGGTCTGGTTTGAAAAAGCCCACCAACTCACTTTCATGATCTGCATATGCTGACGCGGTACGGGCACAGCTTGTTTCTTCAATAAGGGCCAATTCTCCCAGAAAATCATGTTGCATTAGTGTGGATATTATGTCTTCCTGGTTTTTGTCACCCTGCTTATTGCCTTGTTTTGCGATGCGGATCGAGCCGCTTTTGATAAGGTACATCCCTGTACCCGGTTCATCCTCTTTAAAGACAATTTCTCCCTCCTTAAATTTCCTGAGATGAACGATTTTTTCAATATTCTTTATGTCTCTGGACGTGAAGCCTTTAAAGAGGGGGGTGCTTTTAAGAAAAAAATAGAGAGAATCTGTCCTTTTTCCTATATTAAAAATATTTCCCCAGAATAGATCTTTTTCCATGTGCAAGTCCTTGTTTTTAATGTTTTACTGAAAGGCGCTGATATCAATTTGCGAACATAATAAACAGGAGAGATTCCTACTGCATTGTCTGGGTTTAACCGTGTAGCCCTGATGTGAAATTTTTACCAGTATTTTCTTGCTCCCAGGAATTTCTCTTACCAACATCTGTCTGTGTATATATTGTCCTCTTTAATATATCTGCCGGTCTTGGGAGTGCGCAAAAAGATCCCATTATTGCCATGTTATTTATGCAACTATAGGATTTATTAAAAGTGTATCTGGCTGACTGTCTCATTTTTATTGATCAGTGCCCGTATCTCTTTTTGGATCTGCTTGTCTCTGATAGGTTCAACCTTAGATACATCCATTAAATCTTCTGTCTTCAAATATTTCCATTCTACAATAAATCCCGGAACCTTGGCATAGTTCAGGTTGTTGCGGGAGCAGCAGGAATTGTCAAGCACAGCTGATCCGACGAAATAGAACACTTCTCTGTCCTTAAAGGGCATGCGTACTTCTTTATCTACACCATAAAAGCCCCAGATACCCTCATTTTCCTGCTCCAGGTTCTGGTGGGTATAGTCTATTTGTTTTTCCATTGTTTTCCCTTAAATGATCTGATACGGAATATTTTTTTAAAGGAATTTTACCATCTTATCTTAATAAAAGAAACAACTATGGCTCCCGCAGATAGGGCACCAAGGCCACCATGATTTTTATCTGATTCTGCCAGGGCTACAGTAACTACAAAACCTAATGTACCTATAGCGCCAAGCCCAACATGGAGATTTGTACCCGAAAGCCCTTGTTCAGGCTCTAATGCATCAGAGTATTCAATATAACCTGTTGCGCAGGTTGCGATCGCAGAGGTGGTGGCAGCACGTCCCAGGTTTATATGAAATGAATTTGAAGATCCGGTAATAGAACTCAGCCCTGCAAGGAGCAGAGTTGCATATCCCAGATACTTATGCGATTGCTGGAAATTTCCTTCGGAATGAATTTTTTTTTCTGATGAAAGCTTATTAATAAACAGATCGTTTGTAGATGTGATAGAAAACAATTCCGGATCGGTAATCCAGAGCTTATTTTCAGGTATAAAAGAAGTCTTAAAATAATCATCATCTTGGGCAAAGGTATCTGAAGCAAAGAGCAGGGTTCCCCAAATAATAAGCAATCCGGTTATTATTAATTGATATGTTTTTAACTTCATTGCGGGATTCCTTGTTTTAAGCATTCATCTTTCCGGCTAACATCTTTATTCCAGATCTTTTATAAGAAGAACAGATATTTTCAATTACCTGCTCTATGGAATCTTCAAGGTATCCAATATGGGCGGTCCTGTCGAATCAGATATTAAAATTTATCGGTAAACACAATCACGACCAAAACCTCTCTGATGCATTCATCAAGGTTGATATCTTGAGGTGCTGTTTAATGCCATTTTTCATACTTAACAATTTTTTCCAATGGAAGCCGATTTTTCTTTTTAGGCAAAGGATCCTGTGGAAAACCCACGGGCATAAGGCCAATCACCTTGATATTATTCGGGATTTCAAGGATTTCCTTGACTTGAGCCTCGTCAAACCTGCCTATCCAGCATGTGCCAAGTCCTTCAGCAACGGCACAAAGGGTTATATGGTCCATGGCAATTGCTACATCTATCGGGTAACATCTTTGCCCGCATATCATCATATGTTCATCCGTCTCTGCGCAGCATACCAGAAGTACAGGGGCTTTACCTATAAATTTTTGTCCTTTTGCAGCCTCGACAAGTCGTTGACGGGTCTCAGGATTTTGCACAACAATGAATCTCCATTCCTGACGATTACTTGCTGATGGAGCGAGTCGGGCAGCATTAAGTAGACGGGTTATTATCTCTTTTGGGATGTCTTGGTCCTGAAACTCTCTCACACTTTTACGTGTTGAAATAAGTTCGTATATGTTCATTTCGGATATCTCCATAGGGAAAATTGAAAAATCTATTTCAGAAATTATGTTGTCCATTTTGGTGCAACAGGTTTTTAAACTCCTCTGTTGCACGGGCTTTCTGTTTATTGATTCGGTGCTGTTTCTATCTCCAAATTATAATCTATAAAAAGCTCTATCTGCCTGTTATCAATTTGTCTTATCTGTATTGGATTTTCCAGCCCACCTAAAGTAACTTTAGCTGTTTCGGCCAGGGATGCCTGTATAGAATAAATTTCTTCGTTTATCATTTCCATCAAAACAACACGATACTGTTCCGGGTTTTTAGCAGCCAGTTGAATTTCTGTCACAGTGTAAGAAGAATTGCCAGGGGGTCTTATCATTTCAATAGAATTTAATAATTTGAGAGCTCCCTGAAAGATGTCTCTGCCATATTTTTCCATCGGTAGGAGCAGGTGCACTTCTACCCGGAGTGAATCAGTATGATCCTTGACCAAGGACAGGAATGTTGCTGAATCGGATGACAGCTGAACTGACCCTGAATATAATATTATATCAGGATTTTGTTCTACTTTCTCTAACAAGTGCTGTCTGGCAGAAGCTATCTCCTTAATCTGTGAAGCTCTGTCCTGTTTGGAGCTGCTTATTATGACCTTAAGAGAAACATGATCCGCAGGTCTACTTAAAGAAACCGCAACAGGTTTTTCCATCAGTCTGGCAAAACCGAATCCAGTATCATCCTGTGCGAGTGTGTTTGTTGTAATAAGAATTATGAATAGGGCTAATACTATTTTTTTCATTTCATAGGTCCTTGTTTTTTTAAACAAGATCAATTTACTAAGTTGATTTTCAGGCGTTTTAAAAAAACTGATAAACAAGGTCTGTAGAAAACAGGACAGTCTTTAAGGTTTAGATACTTTGATTTTATCCAGTCCTGATATTTGCCTGAATTCCGTTTTTAGAAAGAACACGGGGAATCAGCTATTTGTTTATGGGCATTAGCTAGTGCTTGATCTTATCACATATAAAGGTGAAAAAGTGATGAAATATTCCGCTAAACTTGCCAAAAACCCTATCCAAAAACAGGCTGTGGAATAACTGCATCCAGTCAAAAATGGCCGGAGGATAGCCATGTAAATTCAAATGTTTAAAATTTTAGGACGAGAAGAGGCTATTATGCAAAGATGCTAGTCCTTTAGCTTGAGATATGCATCAATGAATAAATCAATATCCCCGTTCATAACTCTTTCCAGATTGCCAACCTCCATATTTGTTCTATGGTCTTTGACCATTCTGTACGGATTAAATACATAGGATCTAATTTGACTTCCCCAGGCTATCTCTTTCTGGTTCTGGTGCATCTCCTGTTTTTTGGCCTCTAATTTGGTCTTTTCCACCTCATAGAGTCTTGACATGAGCACTTTCATTGCCATTTCCTTGTTTCTATGTTGTGATTTCTCATTCTGGCATTGGGCAACTATATTTGTCGGCAGATGCGTAATCCTGATCGCAGAACTTGTCTTGTTTACATGCTGCCCCCCGGGACCGCTTGCCCTGTACGTATCAATGCGTAGATCCTTTTCTTCTATATCTATCTGGATATCTGTACTAACTTCCGGAAGCACGGAAACAGATGCAAATGATGTGTGGCGCCTGCCAGATGCATCAAATGGGGAAATCCTCACCATCCTGTGAATACCATGTTCGGATTTGAGGTAACCATATGCAAATGTACCGCTTACAGTAAACGTAACACTCTTTATTCCTGCCTCATCACCTGTAAGAAGGTCCAGCTGATTTGTAACCATTCCTTTGGTTTCGCACCACCGGAGATACATTCTGTAAAGCATTTCAACCCAGTCCTGAGCCTCTGTACCACCTGCTCCGGCATTGATTGCTACAATGGCGTTTCTCTTGTCGTCAGGATCACTGAACATTGCCTGGATCTCAAGTTTATTTATATCATTTTCCAGACACAGAATCTCTTTTTCTATATCCCCAAGGGTGACCGGGTCTTCTTCTTCAATCGCCATCTGCACAAGAATTTCGGCATCTTCCAGCTTTTGGTCGAGTTCCCCCCATTGTTCAATACTTTCTCGGAGTAGAGAACTCTCCTGGTTTGACCTGGAGATCTCCTCCTGGTTGCTCTTCCAGAAATCCGCTTTAGACATGATGGATTCAAGTTTTTCAAGTTCTTTTTGTTTATTATCCAGGTCAAAGATGACCTCGAAGCCCGATAAGTTGCTTTTTAAGAATCTGGATTTTAGAGATGATTTCGTTGCCCATTTTTTTACTCCTTGTATATGTCAGGTATAGTCTGAATTATTTTTTGTGATGTACATATATCAAATGAATCATTTTTATCAAGCAAATGAAGAAAATGGTCACTGCAAATACATCACCATGAACGGAATAAAAAGTAAATGAAGTATCTGCTGTAATTTTTGATGTCAATACTTCTTCAGTAAAAAGTCCGCCCTTAGAGGTAATCCTTCCGTATCTGTCTATAAAAGCGCTAATTCCTGTGTTGGCACACCTTATCAGAGGTCTTTTATTCTCAGATGCCCTGAAAGAAGCCATGGCAAGGTGCTGATAAGAGGCGCTTGTCCTGCCAAACCATGCATCATTTGTGATGTTTGCCAATATTTGTGCCCCGTTTCTTGTCTGGGCTCTTGCCAACTCAGGGAATATGGCCTCAAAACAGACAAGAATACCTAATGGAATATCAGGCAAATTAAGCGGCATAAGATTTTCCCCTGACGCAAAATCCCCTGCAGCATAGACGAGCCTGTCTATAAATGGCAGAAATTTTTTCAAGGGAACATACTCTCCAAAGGGTACTAGGTGCACCTTATCATAATAGTCCGCTGTTTCACTTTCAGGGGAGATCAGGTATGCCCGGTTATAGTATCTTGTCATATGCTGATCGGAAACCTGATAGGCAGGACTTCCAAAGAGCAGCCAACTGTTTGAATCATTGGCAATCTTGGATATAATATCTGAGTAAGCCGGGGCATCCTGATAAAAGAACGGGACAGCTGACTCAGGCCACATAATAATATCTGGTTTGGAATCGTATTTTGAACTGGCAAGCCTGTGGTAAAGCTCCATGGTCTCTTTTTGAAAATCAGGATTCCACTTTATGGCCTGATTTATATTGGGTTGTATAACAACCGCATTGATGGTTTGCCCCTGTTTATTCTCTAAGCTTTCAGTAAGGCGTAGTTGACCATAAAAAATTGTCATAAACAATATAATCGCTACAGTCGCTGTCTCCAGCCTTAGTATTCTCTTAGACAGCTTGGAATATTTATCAAGGATTATTCGTGAGAGAAGACAGTTAACAGAGATTATCAGAAATGAGAGGCCGTATACACCGGTAATATCGCTTATTTGGACCAGACGGATCTGTTCAAACTGGCTGTAACCGAGCAGGCACCAAGGAAAACCCGAGAGCATCCATGATCGGATAAATTCCAGGCTGACCCAGATCATTGCTGCTGACAGGGCAGGAAAGCGGGTATGGGGGATAACGCGAGTAAGGAAGGAAAAGACTGCTGGATACAGAGAGAGGTATGCACACAAGAGTATTAGTATTGTTATGCTTATCTCAATACCAAGGCCCCCATATTGTTTCAAGACCACAACAATCCAGAATATGAGAGTCATGTAATGGGTAATACCTGCAAGGAATCCCAGTTTGAATGCGGAGGAACTGGACTCATTCTCAAGGCTGATTAAAAGAGGCACCAGGGCAATCCAGGCAGTCCATCCAAGGAATGGAGGAAATGATGCTGTCAAAAGAATTCCTGTGGTTATTGACATCAGGATTTTTATAAGTGCAGGTGAATCTGAATTTATTTTAAAAGTGACCATTGGTTTTTGATGAGATTTTAGTTGTTGAGACCGGTGTTTTGAGAATATATGTCAAAATCTCCGTCCTGCAGATTGCAGACCACACCACAGTTCTGCTGGGATATAGCTTCCCAGAGATATGAATATATCAGATAATTCAGTGCTCTTCCTTATTTTTTGTTTCAGGAGTGGAATTAGGTTGATAGCTGACTTGTATTTTGTCAATCTTTCTTTCATCAGCCGATTTGATCGTCATTTTCAAGCCATTAAAGAAGATCTGCTCCCCTTTTTTAGGAATCCTGCCCAGGATGTTGATGATAAAACCTCCAACAGATTCAAATTCACCTTCTGGTTTTTCCATATCAAATTGATCTGTCAGCTTTTCAATATCAAGGCGGGAATCCACAAGTGCTTCATATTTATTGACAACAGACATGAGAGGAGGATCAGTATCATGCTCATCCTCGATCTCTCCGATTATTTCCTCTACGATATCTTCAATAGTTATTATGCCCGCAATGCCGCCATACTCATCTGTAATAATGGCAAGATGTGTTTTCATTGCCTTCATATCCCTAAGAATCTCACTCACTTTTTTATTTTGAAGCACAAAATATGGTTTCCTAAGGATGCTTAAGGGGATATTGATTCCTAAGTCCTCGCCATGGAGCTTGAGCAGATCCTTGGCGTGGAGGATTCCTACAATATGGTCAATATTCTCCTCATATATTGGTATCCGTGTATGGCCGCATTCTGTGATTAAATTAATGAATTCTCCGAGTGTTGAATTAATAGGGGCAGAGGAAATTAATGTTCGCGGGATCATTATAGAATGAGCCGTGGTCTCTTTTAGTTCGAGTACTCCATGGACCATGTCTGATTCTTCACCGGTTATAAGTCCCTTTTCCCGACCTTCATCCATAAGATCGCTTATTTCGTCAGCCAGATCCGAACCATTCTGACGATGCAGTCTTTTTCGTAAATGCGATACGATATAATTCAATATGCCGTCGCCTGAGCCATCTCCCAAGGATATATTGCTCTCCGTCTTTTAGATTTTATAAAAAATGACCGGCCTGAAAAGGGTATACCCTAACAGGACCTCACGAATTATCTATAAATCTCCGCAAAAGAAAAACCGGGCACAACTGGGGATTTCTCTATTTGTCGGCAGTTAATTAAATTCATAAAGATTGGGACTTCCAGCTTTCGAAAATGATTTTTAATATATTTCAAATCATTCATCTGTTTTATGGGATAAGTCACTATATCCTGAATTTTATGCCTTGTACTTTATTGTTTATACTATTTTGATATGCCATAAATGTCAAGATACAGTAAATATACTGATAAATAACAACAAATATCACTTGACTTTAATAAATCTAATGTTAATATTAGCCGATCAAAAATTTAT
>JAFDJA010000090.1 GCA_019307745.1 Deltaproteobacteria bacterium
CCTGGGAACTCGTTTTAGAAAATCTTAAGCCAGACACGCAATACACCTATTATATGCACTATAGGCCATCAGTGTCAGACACATTCATCAAGAGTGATGAATATTTCTTCCACACCCAAAGGGCAAAGGGGAGAACATTCTCATTCGCGATCCAGGCTGATTCACACATCAGGTGGGCCCGCCTGGGTGGCCCTGAACGATTTAATGACACCCTTGTTGAAAAATCCCTGCGGAATATGCTTAAAGATGATCTTGACTTCTTAATTGACCTTGGCGACACTTTTTTCGGAGATATGGCCAGGACATACGAGATGAGTAAAAAGAATCACCTGGAGCTGCGCCCGTTCTTCGGCATTGTCTGCCACTCTTTGCCTCTCTTTGTTGCCATAGGCAATCACGAGGGTGAAAACGGATGGGTGATTGACGGCACACCTGATAACAATGCAGTCTGGGCTGCAAATGCCAGAAAGCTGTACTACCCCAATCCAGTGCCGAACGGTTTTTATACCGGGTGTACCAGGAAAGAGAAATTTATTGGACTGAGAGAGAGCTATTATGCCTTCGAGTGGGGGGACGCGCTCATAGTCGTCCTTGACCCTTACTGGAACACTGCCGTCAAACCTGAAAAAAGCGATAACATGTGGGACTGGACACTCGGAGATGAACAATATTTCTGGCTGAAAAAAACCCTTGAAAGCAGTAATGTGAAATTCAAATTCATCTTTTCCCATCAAATGACAGCAGGTATAACTCCAAAAGGCCGCGGAGGAATTGAGGCGGCACAATCCGGTGAATGGGGAGGAAAAAATGTAAACGGTATATGGGGATTCACCAGAAATCGATCAGATTGGGAATTGACAATCCATGAACTTATGCTCCAGAACAATGTTGATATCTTTTTTCACGGCCATGATCATGTGTTTGTCAAACAGGAACTTGATGGCATAATTTACCAGGAGGTACCTGTACCCGGAGATATCTCCTATGGCAAAGGCCATGCCCGTGACGGCGGTTACATACATGGGGATGTTATCTCCAATTCAGGCTATCTACGTGTCACAGTATCTGGCTCAGAAACAACAGTAGACTATGTCCGTGCCTATCTGGAAGGTGACGGACCAAACAGAGAGATTGCCTACTCCTATACAATAAAATCCGGCATACAATAATATTAATGCGTCAACAAGACCAGACACTGAAAATGAAGATCATTTTACAGGACAGTCTAATGCACAAACAATTCCTTAAAAGGGCCATAAAGCTTGCTGAAATCAATTCCAGAGATGGAAAAAACGGACCGTTTGGCGCAATATTAGCCAAAGATGGTGAGATAATCGGTGAGGGGTGGAACCAGGTAGTGGAGCTGAGAGATCCTTCCGCGCATGCTGAAATAATGGCAATAAGGCAGGCGTGCGCTCATTTGGATTCATACTCCTTATCCGGATGCATCCTCTATTCCAGCTGCGAACCATGCCCCATGTGCCTGGCCACTATATATTGGGCGGAAATTGACAGGCTTTTTTATGCCTGCACCACAGAAGATGCTGAAAAGGCAGGATTTAAAGATTCACTGGTCTACCATCAGCTGTCACTAGACTGGAATGAGAGATCTATCACCTCGACTCAGGACTGCAGGGATGAAGGTCAGTCGATTCTTAAAAAATGGATCTCTAATCCGCAAAAAATGACATATTGAAGACCGGCGGACTGCTCATTCTCCCCAAACCGGAGTACCTGGCAGAAACCTCGGAATTTCAATGACTCCGCAAAAATCATGAGCCTGATTTCAGCGGATCCAGGGGCAGTAATAAAAAGAATATGCTATTCTTGACTTGAAAACTAAAGGCCTTTTATTATATTAAAAGAATGATGATTACTGGTAGTGAAAAAAATCCTCTTTTTTAATGACTATCAGATTCACCTTAATTATGCGGATCAGCTGAATATCTTTTTCTGAAAATAATTGAAAAGTATTAGGCCGTGGAGTGCGGGCATGTATTAACCTGACTCATTGCCTGGCAAATGGGAATAAAGTATGAAGAAAAAAATAACAGCAGTGTCTTTTATCATTATCTCTGCGGCAGCTATCTTTGGCTCCGGTACTTATTTTGTTAACCCGGGGAATATAGCGGTCATTACCAGAGCGGGTAAGATCATCAGCGAACCCAAAAGTGCGGGGCTTCACTTCAGGATTCCCTTTATTCAAGAGGTCAATCATATAAATATATCAAGTCTCCAGACCTGGGACGGAAGTGAACAGTTAATTCCCACACACGACAAGACCCTAATTTCAGTCAATACCACTGTCGCATGGAAGATAAGCGACCCGGTCGTATATTTCAGAACGCTGAATAATCTGGATTCTACAAAAGAATATTTTAACAAAATTCTACCGGATATCGAAAAAGAGATAGTATCTTCCTCCTATTTTAATGAAATAGTTGATACGAACACTCTGGCCCGGGTGCCTTACGCGATAGCTAATGAGAATACTACAAAACAGTTATTCAATCTAATCAGCGAGAAGACAATGGAATTCGGAATCAGGCCTTCAAAGGTACAGGTGGAGATAAAATTCGAATTTGATCCAGACAATATCCCTTATGGGATTGGCCCCTGCTG
This sequence comes from Deltaproteobacteria bacterium, assembly GCA_019307745.1. GTDB lineage: Bacteria > Desulfobacterota > DSM-4660 > Desulfatiglandales > HGW-15 > JAFDJA01. Next base: position 2,623 of record JAFDJA010000090.1, read on the forward strand.
ATTTTTCAACAATGTTAAATCTGATTGAATTTTGGGGTAATAAACTGTTCAGCGTAATTGTTTTTTTTCAAACCATTATATCTAATCTTCCATTCAGACTGTGCTAAAAGATAGTGGCTATGCACGGATTACAATATACAATAACAAGCACGCATGTCAGGATAAAAGGAAATCCCTGTTCAGGTATGGATATTTTCAAATAATTACTAAGTCAAGTTCGATTATTTTTACAGTTTGAGGCACTAAAGGGTACAAAGACAGAGGGGGCAGGAATTCCCATTGAGGCTCCAAACCCATATCTCAGATATCAGTTATGAAAACACGCAAAAGCAGATGCCCATACATTCTAAAAGTCGTCCTTGCCGGTCTGCTGATCTCCCATATGGCTGCAACTGTGCATGTCTATCATTCAAACCTGGAATTTACGAAACAGCTTAAAGGAATTACAGAGGCTGGATATTTCCCTATACCAAATCTATATATCCAACAGCAGCTAACCTCTTTTCTGCCCGCGCTTTGCGGCGCACTTTTTTTTACACTCACAGTCGGAACCGGACTTACATTGCTCTCTCTGAGTTGCGCCTGGATATGGGACCGTCTGCTTTTCAGGAGTAAATTCTTTATTTATTACTCCTCATTTCTTCTAGCAGCCTTCCTTTGTTATGGCCTGATCAGTCAAAAACTGACATTAATAGCATCAGCTTATTTTTTAATAGTACCAATTGCTGTTTTTTTTCTTGCTACCAGATTGATGCCGGAGTTAAAAGATCTGAATATTCGTTTTGTATTTATGACCCATTTATTTCCCTATATCCTTTTGCTTTTTCTATGGGCACCACAACTGCTTATAACACAATACAGGGATCAGCTATATCCTAATGTCAGAGACTATCTCCTGCTGTCAAATCCGGTGGGCCTCGCAGTCAATGACTTTTATTATAAATACACCATGTATCCTGCACAATCCTTCAAATCCCTGGAGAAAAAAAATCTCAAACCTTGCCATATTGAAGGTGTAAATAATTCATCCGAGCTGAAGCGTCTTAAAGACCGGTTATTTGAATATGACTACATTGAAGTTGACCCGGCAAATGTATCCGTACTGAATATTGTGAAAGATAAAAACAAACTCATCTTCATAAACAGCGACAGAGCCCTTGTCAGTACCACCTATAAAAATTTTATCTCTGATCCTGAACCAGTACTTCAAAAGTTTTCTTCAGGATCTGACAGGATTGAACTTCTCAGGGCCTTTACAGGAATTTCCCTTATTCTTGGATTCCCGTTTACTCTTTATATCATTGTCCATTCTCTGATTCGATTTTTGTCAGGTTATTTTTTTAATCCCGGACCTGCACTGATATTTACTGGAGCAGCGTGTTTTCTTATAGGACTCTTCTTATTTTTTCCTGTATGGCAGGGGGCATTTGTTAAAATTGACCTTGCTAACATGGATGATGTTTTAACAATTGATAATTGGAAGAAACGTGTGACTGGTATAAGAATCATTGAAGAAAAGCGAATGGATCCGGAAAAATTTCATGGATATAAAAGGATGATTAACAGCCCGTATGTTCCTGAGAGATACTGGCTTGCCAGGGCCTTGGCAAACAGTAAAAGTAAAGAATCTTTTGATCTCCTTTTGGCTTTTCTGGATGACCCTCACCCCAACGTTGTTTGCCAGGCATTTAATTCCATGGGACAGAGAGGAAATAAAAATTCAATAAAAATGATACAGGACAGGATAGCAAGCTCTGACCACTGGTACATCCAGTGGTACGCATATAAAGCATTAAGGCAACTAGGCTGGACACAGGAAGATCTATAGTAAAACAAGGGATCGTTTAGTGTTTTATCCCCTGGCCCCCTCACTTCATGGTACGAGCGCGGATCAGGGCGATAATTTATAAGGACGCCATGTTTCAAAAAATCATAAAACTAAAAGATATCACAGAACTCAATATTGACAGATATGGCGATTATACTTTAACTTTAACATACTTTGCCCATAAGAATAAAATTGACAACCGGATAACACGGATTAAACTTCCTGAAAATGATAATGATTATCAAAACAGCCTCCGGATCGATATGCCTGTGTCTGATATATTAAAGAACAACACAATCTCTGCGGTCTGTCTTTTTGCAAAAGACAATGCTTATCCCGATGGATCTGTAAGCCTCAGAGAACTCAATAATCAGGTCTCAAATTTTCCACATGAATGCGCAGGTTACAAAATCGTATCCTCATCCCGGGAAAATTACAATGAAGAAAGTCCTGTCAGACTGGATATTCCTATCATAGCTATTATGGTGGATGACATAGAAAAAAAAATATGCCTTATCGAGGCAGTGTAGCCTGCGATTCTTCAATATGGCAATTGAATTTGAGGTAGCATCAATCATAAATCAACACTTATCAGGATTATATGCTTTATCTTGATCAGGTTTTTTCTTTTCCTTGGATTTGACTTCATTATTACAACTAATTACTCTACTATCTTCACATGCACACATTTTCCAGACTTCTTGATATCATCTATCCTCCACGATGCCATATCTGTGAGGAATTTTTATCCTGTAATAAAAATGAATTTGAGGATGATGATAGCCTGCCCATCTGTATCAGTTGCCTGCATGACCTGACTGAAATAACTCCTCCCCTATGTCCGGTTTGCGGCATATTTTTCAAATCCCGCACAGAAGAAAGCCACATGTGTGAAGATTGCCTGCGTAAAAATCCGTTTTATGACGCGACAGGTGCGCCTTATCTCTATGAAGGCGGTCTTATGACCGCCATCCAAAGGCTGAAATACAGAGGAAAGGTCCACCTGGCAGATTCTCTTGGCCGGCTACTTGCGTCATTCACCCGAAAATGGCTGGAAAATGGCAATGATTGCCTGATTATGCCTGTACCCCTCCATCCAAAGAGATTGAGAGAGAGGGGATTTAACCAGAGTCTGCTATTAGCGAAGAGTGTGTGCTCCCTCTTGGATATGGAACTGGACTTTTTAAGTCTGAGAAGAGTACGATACACACAGCCGCAGACAGGGCTTAGCAGAAGTGAGAGAAGAAAAAATGTACGCAGGGCCTTTGAGGTTCATGACAAAGCTGGTATAAAAAAACAAACAATTATCCTTGTGGATGATGTTGCCACAACCGGCACGACACTGAACGAGTGCGCCCGGGTGCTGAAACGGGCAGGATGTAAAAAGGTGTTCTGTGTCGTACTTGCCCGAACACATGGCACATAGTTTAATTACTGACAGATATCAGCAATGAATAAAAAACCTTTTTACGGAGAAAGTGATGGAGGAATACCGCTTAAAGATAAAAAATATTTCAGGACATAAGAGAAATATTGACAGGTTAAAGGCAGAGGGGAAAAAAATTGTCTTTACAAACGGCTGTTTTGATATTTTACATATTGGGCATGCTCGATATCTATATTCTGCAAAAAAATTGGCAGATTATCTGATTGTGGCTGTAAACAGCGACATGTCAGTGAAGAGATTAAATAAAGGAAAGGATAGGCCCATTGTCCAGGAGGATCAAAGGGCCGAGCTAGTAGCTGCGCTGGGATGTGTGGATGCAGTAGTAATATTTGATCAAGACACTCCCTTAAAGGTCATAGAACATTTGATGCCGGATGTCCTTGTCAAAGGTGGAGACTGGGGGGAAAATGAAATAGTTGGAGCGGATTTGGTTAAAACCAATGGGGGTAAGGTTATAAGCCTGCCTTATATAAACGGCTCTTCCACAACAGACATTGTTGAAAAAATAAAAGGAAGAGAATAGTCACACTACTCTCTTCCTTCTTGTGATTAGATGCCTTGATACTATAAAGGCACGGATACAGAAACTGTACTGCCTACTGCTTAATAAGTGTCTCCATAATGGGAGTCATGTTTTTTCCGGCAAACGCTGGGTAATCAAGCGGATACCTCCTCACCTTAAACACAGCATTCATCTGATGGCCACGTTGATCCAGGGGTACACGATCTCCCTGTCTTATGGGTCCATTTCCGCACGAAGGATTCACATATTCCCATACGATATCCTTCTCCGGTGTCACCTCCATAAAACGACCCACTGTTCCTGCGCAGACCAGTGTGTTGCCGTTAGGCAGGCGTGAGGCGCCGGAGATCTCTGTGGAGTACATATCTGTCCTGGGAGAGGTAGTAAATATCCATGCCTGCTCCCTGGGCGCATATGCCTCACCTGGTTTCAGCCTGGGATAGAAGCCATTCTCATCCACAGAAACCACAATCTCATCCACTGATGAATACCCTCGTCCTTTGCCGTTATTATAGATCAAAATATTGCCTCCACCCGGATATTTGTCAGGAATCCACTGAGAATCATGCTGCAGAAAAAGCTTCTGGCTTCTAGTACTTCCGGCCCCATACATCACGGGATTTCCCCACCTGTAGAGTATATCACCACCTTTACCGTATTTGCCACCGGTATGACCCTTTGCCTCCTCGGTCGTGGTAGTATGGTCAATCACCCAGAACTCATTCTGACCTCGGGCATTGAGTATAATCTGATCAAATTTGGGATTGTAGTCAATAGAATTGGCGTGATTCCAAAATGCCGCAGCTCGTCTGCCGGCATTCACATTGAGGAGTTCAGGGTGCTCCTTTGGTTTACCATAATTGGTCTTTTTCTTATTAACATCCTGAATCAGATGGTCCCAGATATGCCATTCCCATACCTCATTAAAATTGTTAGAGCCGTATCGTTCCATTTCAACGATATATTCGGGAAAGATCTTATCACTCCTCAGAGTACCTGAACTGAAACCGGCTTCAAGACATTGGGCCTTTGTTTTTATCTCAACAACCATAAGGAGCACGTTTCCATTGGGCAGTGGTTCTATATCATGGTGGGAAAGTTTTTTATTGTCTGAATACCACGTGGACCATATCAGATCGCCATCCCAGTTAAACTCCTCAAGCCGACCACCTTCACCACCACCGATAAACGCTCTATTCCCTTTGGTAAAGCAGCAGTGGAGAAGATTTCCGTTTTCAAGCAGATATACGGACTGCCCGGGCTCATATCGACTGTTCCATGTTTTAAGGATGCGGCCATCCATATCCATCAGATGGGTAGTTGTGTGATGCTTGGGGGCAAACAGGGTAATACCCTCCCATGCTTTTTCACGGTCATATTTTATCAGGCCGAGCTGCTGCTCCACACTTCCGTTTGAGCGGGATCTGGTATTTCTTTTACCTCCACCCAAGTTTCTATTGGATCGTCCGCCACCAGTATTCTTAAAGGTTTTTCCTTTACTCGCCCTGGGCCCGGTCATGCTTCCACTATTACTCCCCCCTTCATAGGGAACACTGCTAAGACATGAACTGCATAAATACATGGCAATCAAAACAATAACCGCAAAAATAAAATTAATATCTCTTTTTTTCATAAACTGATATCCCCCCACCATATAGTTTGCTGACACCAAGAGCAGGCTTAAATCCTGTAAAAAGGCTAACATGAAAATGGCTCGATTACAGTTTAAACAAGCCCATTACTAAGGGTTCACCAAATAATTCAAGACTGGTTCACTAAATTTGCAAAACTTATACCATTATGAATTCAGATTGATAACCTCTTGTTTTTATTCAACTTTAAAAAAATCAAAGCGATCTTTGCTGAAAATATCAGCAGCTTCTTGTAATATATGTCAAACCCTGCCGGACAATCCGACATTTTTGTTATTAAAAAAACCTACTGAAATGTATTTGGACATACAAAATAGTGTATTATACAGCCTCTGTTGCTCAAACCAGTTAAATATATTTAAAGAGATAGTCCAGGTATTTCAGATAGTCAATAACACAATCGGCCTTTATATCCTTTTTTTCTGAATTATCAAGGCTTTAAATATTATGCATAACTTTCAGACAGGACATTACCATCGACAACACATAGAAGGATGAAAACAACGGACATTGTTTGCTGAAACGAAGTTTAAATAAAAAAAAGCAGAGCCGTTTAAGACTCTGCTTTCAAATGACAATTTACATTTTTATAGACAATTTTACGGGGTTTATTAGGACAATAATGTCAAATTATCTTTTTTTACCGCCGCCGCCGCCGCGCTGAGGCGCTTCGCCACTATCAACGACTCCATCTTTATTCGCATCTGCGGCTATGAAAGGTGCCATAAATTCATCCACAGACACCTTACCGTCACCATCGGTGTCACTTCGAGTTATATTCCTCTCATTCCATTCATCGACAGTGATGGATTTATCACCATTCGCATCCCTGTCAGTAAAGCTTGCCATAAACTCTGCTTTTGATACCTTGCCGTCTCCATCTCCGTCATATCTGTCTGCCCAGCTACGACCGCCGCCGCCACCGGCAAAGGCGCCTGAGGTGTAGAGACTCAAGACAGCAATTACAAAAATTACAAGAATTGTTTTAAAGCTCTTCATAATTATTCTCCTCCCTTGATTTATTAAAATAAATGCTTCCCCTAGTCTAAAAACATAAATGCCGCTATTTATACAACAAAAAAAAAGGATTTGTCAAGAGCCCTTATTTAACGCAAAATAATGCGGCAGACATCTACTACGGCTTGTCCTGTCAAGGCGGGATAAAAATCGTTTGTTTGAAAACAATGCAGTACACACTCCCACCCCTGCAAAGCAGGTTCCAATATTCAGTGCCTCGTTAATTTGCTATGAAGTCAAATACATAATCTGGGTTTAATCCTACTGCTGTTCAAGAACAGATACCGTATCATCTCCCGATTCTACGACATAGACATGTTCACCATCTGGAGATACTGCAACACTTGTCGGATGGGAGCCAACATCAATCTTTTGAACTTCAATGTTTTTAGATACATCTATCTTTGACACTTGGTCATCATTATAGTTTGCAACATAAACATAATGCCCATCTCTTGAACACGCGATACCCCTGGGTCCATCTCCGACATTGATTGTGCTTACTACTGTATTACCTGAAACAGAAATGACTGACACAGTATCATCATTTTTATTGGTAACATAAGCTTCTGTGACACCAGAATTAACTCCTATTGCTATATCCCACGGACCGCTTCCCACTGAAATTGTCTTAACTATTGTATTGCCTGATGTACTAATTACAGAAACATTATTGCTATTAAAATTTACTACATAAATTGTGTTCCCACTCGGCGTGATAGCAATGCCTTGAGGTCTTTTACCAACAGGAATAATGCCAGCATCGGTATTGAGATCAGAATACATTACCATGTTCTTGTCATATAATGTAACCCAGACATATTCATTGTCAGGTGTTACAGTAATATCAAATGGATTGCCAACTGTTACCCCTGCCGTAAAATCTTCAACATTATCATCTGGATCCAGTGAAATTATCTCACGATCATCAAAACTGACAGCATAAATCCTGTCATATAAGGGAGGATTCGTTGCCAAACCTCGAGGTTCATCGCCTACTGAAATTGTATCCACTACAGTATTGTCAGATAAATCAATAATTGATATGTTGTCACTACGCAAATTTGTCACGTATGCATACATATCGCCTTTATCATTTTCTGCAGTAACAATGTCTATCGGAAAATCTCCCACACCAATTGTATCGACAACGGTATCATTTCCTCCATCATCTCCCGATCCCCCGATAGTCACCACACCCAAAACAAAGATACACAACAGGCAAATATAACGAATCCAAACAGTTGCCTCAATCCGATCAACTCCCATAGGTACTCACCCCTTTTAAAAATTACTTTAACAATATTGCCTTATTACAATTAATTGTTTTTGCAAAATCCTGACCAGATACTACGGTTTATTATTACAATTATGCGCTATCTCTAGTAAATAAGATTATATAGTATTATTGATCTTTTGAAAAGAGGAGAAACAAGATATGAGTGTTTGATCAAGGAAACAGGATACGTCCTATTCAAATTGACCTGTTTCCTTTGACATTAGAGGCTTTGGGCTGCTTTTATCAAGGAGAAGAAAAGGGGTGGCAGATGGCCTGCCTTACATCCATTTTCACACCAACCTGTGTTAGAATAATTCAGTCTAACAAGTCATCAGGGGTAAACCATAAAAAAACAGGGCTCAACGAGCCCTGTTTAAAAAACAATCGGAAAATGATCCTCAGTTTCTACTTCCCTGAAACTGTTTTTTTTAAAAAAAATACAGATCATCCTTTATGAAGCCCATGCATTAGACAACTGAATTAATCTTAGTTACCGCCGCCACCTCTTTTACCGCCGCCGCCTTCACGATCGCCGCCGCCTTTTTTACCGCCGCCGCCGGAGCTCATTTCTGTTTCATCAAGCTCACCATCACCATTTACGTCCGCGGCAGTGAACGCTGCCATATACTCGGCTTTTGTAACCTTTCCATCACCATCAGTATCCAATCTGGCCATCCCTCTACCGCCACGACCGCCGCCACCACCACCGGCAAACAGATCTGCAGCAAAAATAAACATAACAGCAGGGATCAAGATAAATAAACCAACTCTCAAAATCATTTTTCTTTTCATTCTACGTTCCTCCCCTTAATAATATTAATATTTGCATGGCCTAGTCAGGCTAGAATATGCATTACTCATGCCACAAACTGCCTGACATAATTAACACGTTGATATTAATGAAATTACATAATCAAATAAAAATATTCATATTTTTATATCAATAAAAAGGGAAAAATATGTCGAAAACCAAGTAAATGGTCCGACATTTTTGTCGTACAAAGCCTGTCCAGCCTTTAAAATTGAAATGCCTTGTTTCTACATAGGCTCCCTGAAAAACCAATCACAATACAGCTGACAGATGCCTTTCTATGTCATGTTTGGGCAGGGCACCAACAATTTTCTCGATCTGCTTTCCCCTGTTAAACAAAATCATTGTAGGGATACTCTGTACCCCATATTGAGAGGCGATTACTGGATTTTCATCCACATTCAGCTTCGCGATTTTGACCCGTCCTGCATACTCTGAAGCCAGCTGATCCAGAAGAGGAGCAACCATTCGACAGGGTCCGCACCATGGGGCCCAGCAGTCAAGAAGAACAGGTCCGGAAAAAGATAGGACCTCAGAATCAAAGCTCTGATCTGTAACATCCACTGGACTTTGGTGACCAGACACAGGTAGGGGTACCCTGCATTTACCGCACACAGGGCCTTGTTTCAGCTTTTCTTCGGGGATTCGATTCTTTGTGCCGCAGCTGCCACACCTGATAATTATATTTTCCTGGTCCATCCCATACTCCTTATATAAATTCACATCTTCCGATCCATGTTTGGATTTTGAAAAAACAGATTTCCACCAAGGCACTCTGTAATAATGGCATTATAAAAATCACAGATATAAGGAACCCCTTGTTGAAAAAAACTATCAATAAAAAGCAACTATCCTCCCAAAATTATCGTGAAAACCGCATCTTCCCACGTCCCATGCGCCTGTGCCTCTGTCCATAACCCTGCCCAGAGCCCCCATAGCCCTGCCATGGCCGGATTTCTTCCGCTACAAAAGATCTCTCACCCTTAATCTTGCCAATAAGCTTGATATCCAATCCCTCTGATAGCCGGGTTCTTCCCCTCCACAGGGTATTGCCGACATCTATGGTCCAGTCATTACCATCCATATCCTTAAGCTCCATAGTCTCTTGAGTAATCACTTCACTTATCTGGCCTGCCAGCAATCCGTCATCCGGATTCATCCATATCTTATACCTGCACCCTTCCATGCCTCTGTAAAATGGCACACTTTCCTGAAATACAATCTCGAGCCTTTCAGCAAGACCGGTGGCATATAAAATCCCTCCCATGGCGATGGAAAGTACAATACTTAAAGAGACTATCCATATTGTACTATAGTAATATCCCCGCTCTGTTCTGCGGTAATAATAAAGCGCGACTACAATAAAGCCGACCAGAAAAATGAGCCAGAAGTATGGGAAAACAAGCAGCAGGAACTCAGTCAAACCATGATCAAAATATTGGTAGATGTCCCACTCTGCGTGTCTTAGCTGAAAGATAACAATTCCGCAGGCGATCCCCCCGAACAGTATGGAAATCCCAAACAATGTCCAGACTACAGACCGTTTTA